>NZ_QSKB01000070.1:0-504 GCF_003469085.1 Collinsella sp. AM29-10AC | reverse complement strand
GAAGGCCGCGATGGATGTCGGCACAAAGTGGTCAATCAAGCTCACCAATGGCGAGACGATGCAATACCGCATTATCGGCATCAACCACGATGATCTCGCGGCCGGCTCCGGCAAAGCTGGGTTGACGTTCCTAACTACCTCGACGAACATCAAATCCCGCATGAACGCTACAAGTGACAACACCGGCGGCTGGGAGAAGTCGGAACTTCGCCAGAAGATGAACTCAGGCGAGATCTGGAACCTCCTGCCATCCGATTTCCAGTTCAAGGTTAAGGTCGTAAAGAAGCTCACGAACAACGTTGGCTGCGGCCATGAGCAGAACGAGGATACAGCCGCGGTCATGGCAACATCAGACAAACTGTTCCTGCTCAGCTACTCCGAGATCGTCCCCGCCTCCTATTGGGCATCCGGCTATCCCTGGACTTCCTCCGAGGGAACCCAGTACGAGGCGTTCCAGGGCAAGGTAACGAACAACTATTCGGGCAACTCTTGTCTTGGCATTGG
>NZ_QSKB01000007.1:75491-90135 GCF_003469085.1 Collinsella sp. AM29-10AC | reverse complement strand
AGGGCGGAGGCGGGGCATGCCCCGCCTCTTACACCACATCTCTGCGCGCTACCGCGTGCAAGCCGTGTGAGCAGCATTTGGGGCTGTTTTGGCTGTTACTAAAAAGGTGACAGTACTCATATTTGCCATTTTTTGCCCACAGGGCTTGGAGTGGGCCGTCAATCAGGTCCCAGGGGAGGCGGCTCGAGGCCCAAAGGACACAAAACGGGGGCGCAGGTTGTCCTGTGCCCCCGTTCTCGGGCGTCATCCGTTCCCTGCGGTCGAATCTACGCCGCTTCGTCGAACTGCGAGTTGTACAGGTCGGCGTAGAAGCCGCCCTGGGCGAGCAGCTCGTCGTGTGTGCCCTTCTCGACGATGTCACCGTCGCGAATCACCAAGATTACGTCGGCGTTGCGGATCGTGGACAGGCGATGCGCGATGACAAAGCTCGTTCGGCCCTGCATCAGCGCATCCATGGCGCGTTGGATGAGCTCCTCGGTTCGGGTGTCCACGTTAGAGGTCGCCTCGTCCAGAATCAGCGCCGGGCGGTCGGCCAAAATGGCGCGGGCAATAGTCACGAGCTGGCGCTGGCCCTGCGACAGGTTAGTGCCTTCCTCGTTGATCATAAAGTCGTAGCCGCCGGCGAGCGTATGGATAAAGTGGTCGCAGCGCGCGGCGCGTGCAGCAGCCTCGACTTCGGCATCGCTCGCATCGGGGCGTCCGTAGCGGATGTTCTCGCGGATGGTGCCGTTAAACAGCCAGGTATCCTGCAGCACCATGGCAAACTCGCCGCGCAGCGCCGCGCGGTCCCAGTCGCGCACGTCGACACCCTCAACGCGCAGCGAACCGCCGTCCACATCGTAGAAGCGCTGCAGCAGCTTAATGAGCGTGGTCTTGCCGGCGCCGGTGGGACCGACGATGGCGATGGTCTGGCCGGGCTGCGCCTCGCAGCTAAAGTCGTGGATGATGGTCTTGTCCGGCGTGTAGCCAAACTTGACATGGTCAAACTCCACGTGGCCGGGGCGCTTCTCGGGGATCTGCGCGTCGGCCTTCTGCTCCTCCTCGGGCGCGGCCAAGAACTCAAAGACACGCTCGGTGGCGGCGGCCATCGACTGCATCGTGTTGCTCACGTTGCCCAGCTGCTGCACGGGCTGCGTAAAGTTGCGAACGTACTGGATAAAGCTCTGAATATCGCCAGGCGTGGCATTGCCGGTCAGCGCGAGCTGCGCGCCCACCACGACGACGCCCACGTAGCCCATGTTGCCCACCAAGCTCATAAGCGGCATCATCAGGCCCGACAGGAACTGCGAGCGCCAGCCACTAATAAAGAGGCGGTCGTTTTGACGGTCGAACTCCTCGATCGAGGCCTCGGCGCGGTCGAACACCTGAATGACGTTCTGGCCGGCAAAGTCCTCCTCGATAATGCCGTTGACGGTGCCCAGGACCTGCTGTTGCTCGCGGAAGTACGGCTGCGAGAAGTGAATCATCACGGTCAGGATAATCGCGGCTGCCGGCAGCGTGAGCACGGTGACGCCGGTGAGCGGCAGGCTGATCGACAGCATCATGACGAGCACGCCGATAATCTGCGTCACTGACGTGATGAGCTGCGTCACGCTCTGGTTGAGTGACTGACCCAGCGTATCGACGTCGTTGGTGATGCGGCTGAGCACGTCGCCCTTGCTGTGGCCGTTGAAGTAGCTCATCGGCACGACGGCGATCTTGGCGGCGATCTCCTTGCGCATGCGATAGCAGATCTTTTGCGTGACGCCGGTCATGAGCCAGCCCTGGATGAGGCTGCAGACAGAGCTTGCCAGATACAGGCAGAGCAAAAAGCCGAGCGTCTTGGCGATCCAGGCAAAGTCGACATCGCCGGTACCGTTGACCTTGGAGACCAGGCCTTCGAACAGTTTGGTCGTAACCTGGCCGAGCACCTTGGGTCCCACAATGTTAAAGATGACCGAGCACACGGCAAAGGCGACGGCGGCAAACACGGCAATCTTGTGCTGACCGATATAGCCGAGTAGCTGCCTCATGGTGCCCTTAAAGTCCTTGGCCTTTTCGCCGCGGCCCATGCCACCCATGCGGCCCATGGGACCGCGCCGGCGGGTGGGCTTGGGAATCTGAGTCTTGGTCTTGTCTGCCATTAGTGCTCGCCTCCTTCCATGACGGCTTCAATCTCTTCTTGGGTAAGCCCCAACTCCTCGGCGGAAAGCTGCGACTGTGCGATCTCCAGGTACGCCGGGCAGTTGTGCAGCAGCTCCTCGTGCGTACCGGTGCCCACCACGTGGCCGTCGTCGAGCACGATAATCTGGTCGGCGTGCATGATGGTCGCGATGCGCTGGGCCACGACCACGAGCGCGGCGTCGGTAACGTTTTTGGCAAGCTCCTCGCGCAGGCGCGCGTCTGTTTTGTAGTCGAGGGCGCTAAACGAGTCATCGAACACCACGACCTCGGGCTTTTTGGCCAAAGCGCGTGCGATGGCCAGACGCTGGCGCTGACCGCCCGAGACATTGGAGCCGCCCTGGCTGATGGGGGAGTCGTAGCCGCCCTCGCGCTCGGCGATAAAGTCCTCGGCTTGGGCGATGCGCGCGGCCCGGTGCATGTCCTCGTCGCTCACCATGTCGCCGGCAAACTTGAGGTTGCTCTCAACGGTGCCCGAGAACAGACGACCCTGCTGCGGGATGTAACCAATGCGGCGGCGCAGCTCGGAAAGGGTCATGTCGCGCACGTCGATGCCGTCGAGCGAAATGCTGCCGCCCGTGACGTCGTACAGGCGCGGAATCAGCTGCACGAGCGTGGACTTGCCCGAGCCCGTGGAGCCGATGATGCCGAGCATCTGACCGGCGTGCGTGGTGAAGTTCACGCCGCTAATGACATCGGCGCGGGCATCGGGATACTGGAAGCTCACGTCGCGGAAAGTGAGCTCACCGTGCGGCGCGCTGGCCGCGGGCAGTTTGGGCGAGGCGGGGTCGTTGATGCTCGTGGGGCAAGTGATGACCTCTTCCACGCGCTCGGCTGCGACCTCGGCACGGGGCAGGATAACCGAAACCATGGTGAGGATCATAAACGCCATGACGATCTGCATGGTATAGGAGATAAACGCCATCATGTTGCCGACCTGCATCACGCCGTCGGACACACCCTGTGCGCCAAACCAGACGATAAGCACGGTGATGCAGTTCATGACGAGCATCATGAGCGGCATCATAAAGCTCATAGCTCGGTTGGTGTAGAGCTGTGTGGTCATCAGGTCGAGCGATGCCTTGTCAAAACGCTCGAGCTCATGCTCCTCGCGGTTGAACGAGCGGATGGGCATAAGGCCGTCGAGCAGCTCGCGGGCGGTGAGGTTCACGCGGTCCACAAAGCTCTGCATCTTTTTGAACTTGGGCATGGTAAGGCCCATGAGCACGCCGACGACGGCCGAGACCGCGATGATGGCCACGGCGATGGTCCACTCCAGGCCGGTGTGGTTGGCCAGGACGCGCATGACCGCGACGATACCCATGACAGGCGCCATGAGGCACATGCGAATGAACAGAGTCGCTGCCATCTGGATCTGCTGAATGTCGTTGGTGCAGCGGGTGATGAGCGAGGCCTGGCTAAACTTGCCCACCTCGGCCGGCGAGAAGTGCATGACCTTGTTGAAGGTCTCGCGGCGCAGGTCGCGGGCGATGGAGCAGGCGGTGCGCGACGCCACAGCGCCGGTCAGGATGGTGGCGACCAGCGAGATCAGGCACAGGCCAAACATCGTGGTCGCCATGCGGCTCAGGTAGGCGTTCTGCACGTCGGCGGGGTCGATGCCCTGCGCCTTGTACTCGTCCTGCACGTAGGTCACGGCGCGCTGCGTGACGATAGAGCCCGACATGGAGCCCATTTTGTCCGCCATTTCGTTGGCGCCTTCGACGAGCTTGCCCTGGTCGATCAAGCCACCTTCAACGCCCAGACGCAGGCTCTTCATGGTGATCTTGCCGCCGTCGGCATCAATCTGCTTTTGCATGTTCTTTGCCGCTGCGGCCTTCTGCTGCATCTCGGCGAGCTGCTCGGGCGTCATCGCCGCCATCTGCTCGGGGGTGGGCATGTCTTGGGCGGCGCTGTTGTCTTTTTCGCTGGACGTGCCCATCATGTCGCCCATGGAGCTGGCGTCGATGCCCTGGTTGAGCGAAAGGACGACGGTCTCGGGCAGGCTCATGATGTCGGCAATCTTGCCGCCGTCGGCGCGCTCCTCCTCGGTGCCCTTGTACGTTCGAATGCCGTTGTTGTCCGCCTTGCTAAACACGGCATCCACAGCTTTGGCGTCCTTGGCGCCCATAAAGAGCTTGAGGTCATCGAGCGATTCGGCGCGAATGGTGTCGGGCACGGGTGAGGCGATGCCGCCTTGCTGCACGCCCACATCGACGATGTCACTCATATACGTAGGCAGCGCTAGGTCGGCATTGCAACTGATTACGATAAGTACGATAGCCGTGAGCAGCGCCAGGACATGTTTTTTAAAGAGCTTGAGAATCCTCACTCGGCATCTCTCCTTTCTTGGTTGCGGTCGATAATTTCGTTGGCACGCCTTAGAAGGCGCACCATCTCTTGGGTATCCGTTTCGCCGAGCTGCTCGAGAAAGGCCGCGGTGCGGTCCTCGAATTCCCGACGTTTGATTTCGAGGTCTTGTCGGCCTTTGTCGGTCACCGTGACGTGTACGCGACGACGGTCGGTTTTTGAGTGCTCGCGCTCGACCCAGCCCTTGCCCTCGAGGGCGCGCAGGATGTTGGCGATACGGGCGCTCGAGACCCAAGCGCGATCGGCGAGTTCGCTCGGCGTAAGCGAACCGCCGGCGAGCATGAGAGCGCGCATGACGGCCATCTCGCCGCCCATCGCCTGGTCGACAAAACGCGAAACGTGCTGGTGCATGCTGCCAAACTCGGTAAAGAGCTGACGCCCAAGCTCATGGAAATCGGTATCTTCCACCGAAAACCCCTAACACTAGAAACTATTTTTGGTGAAAGATGATACCCCTGTATGCACACCTTATGCGGTAGATTTTGGGACATGCCTAGAAAACTCTCCGTACACCGTCGGTACCAGCAAAGTTGGGGGCAGATTGTTAGACATGTCCTAAAGCCTACTCAGAGGCACTTTACCCTGCTAAAGCTGGCATAACAGCTAGAGCGCAGGACGTATAAAGGCAAGGGGAAATATCAAGCGATTCGGTGAACGGTAGCCGATGGCGGGAGCGTTTCCTGCGGATTTGTTAAAAACACCCTTATGGTATAAAAAAAGGAACATATAACAGCCCTGATGAGAGGGGTGGCTATGTTATCCTTCACAGACGGGTGAAATCTTGGGTTTAGGGTTGCAAGACCAAGGTGAATAAACGTTTTTCCCTGTGCTAATGTGCGGCGGAAAGCGAATGAAGCCGGTCATGCAGGTCTAACATTCAAGAATTCAATAAGCAGCGGTGTGAGAGAGCGCCGCATTACACGTAACTAGGAGCGTGGTTACACAATGCAGGAGGCATGGGAAGGCTTCAAGGAAGGCATCTGGACGGGAGAGGTTGACGTCCGAGACTTCATCCAGAAGAACTACACCCCCTACGAGGGCGACGAGTCGTTCCTCGCCGGTCCGACCGAGCGTACCAAGGAGCTGTGGGGCGAGGTTCTCGACCTGCTGCTCAAGGAGCGCGAGCAGGGCGGCGTCCTCGATATGGACACCAAGACCGTCACGGGTATCGTGAGCCACCCCGCTGGCTACATCGATAACGCCCATCGCGACAAGGAGACCATCGTCGGCCTCCAGACCGACAAGCCGCTCAAGCGTGCGCTGCACGTCAACGGTGGTATCCGCATCGCTTGCCAGGCTGCCAGCCAGCACGGCTACAAGATCGACGAGAACGTTGTCGAGCGCTACACCTTCGAGCGCAAGACCCACAACGCCGGCGTCTTCGATGTCTACACCCCCGAGATGCGCGCCTGCCGTTCGGCCCACATCATCACCGGTCTGCCCGATGGCTATGGCCGCGGCCGCATCATTGGCGACTACCGTCGTGTCGCCCTGTACGGTGTCGACTACCTGATCAAGGACAAGGAGGCCCAGAAGGCTTCCACCCCGACGGTCATGACCGCCGACAACATTCGCGATCGTGAGGAGCTGCAGGAGCAGATCCGCGCCCTCGGCGAGCTCAAGATGATGGCCGAGACCTATGGTTTCGACATTTCCAACCCTGCTACCAACACGCAGGAGGCCATCCAGTGGATGTACTTCGCCTACCTCGCTTCCGTCAAGGAGCAGAACGGCGCCGCTATGTCCATCGGCCGTACCTCTACGTTCATCGACATTTACGCTGAGCGCGACCTTGCCAACGGTACCTTCACCGAGGAGCAGATCCAGGAGTTCGTGGATCACTTCATCATGAAGCTCCGCATGGTCAAGTTTGCCCGTACCCCCGAGTACCAGGCCCTGTTCACCGGCGATCCGCAGTGGGTCACCGAGTCCATCGGCGGCATGGGTGTTGACGGCCGTACGCTCGTTACCAAGATGAGCTACCGCTACCTGCACACGCTCGAGAACATGGGCACCAGCCCCGAGCCCAACATGACCGTTCTGTGGTCGACCCGTCTGCCCGAGAACTTCAAGAAGTTCTGCGCCAAGACTTCTGTCGCCAGCTCCTCGATCCAGTACGAGAACGACGACCTCATGCGCGTTTACCACGGCGACGACTACGGCATCGCCTGCTGCGTGTCCTCCATGCGCATCGGCAAGGAGATGCAGTTCTTCGGCGCTCGCGCCAACCTGGCCAAGTGCCTGCTGTACGCACTCAACGGCGGTGTTGACGAGGTCTCCAAGAAGCAGGTCGGCCCCAAGTACCGCGCCGTCGAGGGCGATACGCTCGATTACGACGACGTTGTGGCAAAGTACAACGACATGATGAAGTGGCTCGCTGGCGTGTACGTCAACTCGCTGAACATCATTCACTACATGCACGACAAGTATTGCTACGAGCGCATCCAGATGGCTCTGCACGACAAGCACGTGCATCGCTGGTTCGCTACGGGCATCGCTGGCCTTTCCGTCGTGGCTGACTCCCTGTCCGCCATCAAGTACGCCAAGGTCCACCCCGTCCGTGACGAGAACGGCATCATCGTCGACTTCGAGACCGAGGGCGAGTTCCCCAAGTACGGTAACGACGACGACCGCGTCGACCAGATCGCTCACGACGTTGTGCACCAGTTCATGGAGTACATCCGCATGAACGACACCTACCGCAACTCCGTGCCCACGACCTCGGTTCTGACCATCACCTCCAACGTCGTGTACGGCAAGAAGACCGGTTCTACGCCTGATGGCCGCAAGGCTGGCCAGCCCTTCGCCCCGGGTGCTAACCCCATGCACAAGCGCGATAGCCACGGCGCCATCGCTTCGCTGTCTTCGGTTTCCAAGCTCCCGTTCCGCGATGCTCAGGACGGCATCTCCAACACCTTCTCCATCATCCCGGGCGCGCTCGGCAAGGAGGACCAGGTGTTCTTTGGCGATATCGACCTTGATCAGCTGGGCGAGTAACTATTGTTAGTGCTATACTAACAATAACGATTACTGATTGGCGCGCCGGTTTCGGCCGGCGCCTATCAATCGAAGGAGACACATTATGAAGGTTTCTGAAGTTTCCGAGACTCAGGCCGATAACCTGGTCCACATGCTCGACGCTTACGCCGAGAAGGGTGGCCACCACCTGAACATCAACGTCTTCAACCGTGAGACGTTGCTCGATGCTCAGGCTCACCCCGAGAAGTACCCGCAGCTGACCATCCGCGTTTCCGGCTATGCCGTGAACTTCCACACGCTCACCAAGGAGCAGCAGGACGAGGTCATTTCGCGTACCTTCCACAACAAGTTCTAAAGGGGTTTAACTCCCGCAGGATCGCCGGGGCTGTTTGGGCTACCTCCCAAAACGTCCTCGGACATGCAAGAAGCCCTCGCTGCGCACTTCGTGCGGCGAGGGCTTCTTGCGTCCTGCGGAAAGTTTTGGGAGGTAGCCCAAACAGCCCCGGCGGGGTCCTGTGTAGTTACTCTTTAGGCGGAACTCTCCTGATGGGTTGAGAGTTCTGGATACTTGCTTGCTACCGTTTATCGCGTATAGCTACCGTTTGCGGAATAAGTAACACTCCTTCATAAACCGTGTAAAATCTCAAAGAAGCACGGAGTTTTTCAGGGAGACGCTGTCCTTTGCTGTGGGCGAAGGGCGGCGTCTCTCTGGCGCTTGTGAGTCGTTGTTCAATGGGGCGGCGAGCGTGCGCGTGTAATACATAGTCAACGTCGAGATGGGTCGTGATGATAATGGGCAAGTACGTAATCGTGGTTGAGTCTGGGTCGGATGTGACGCCGGAGCTCTGCGAGCGCTACGGCATCGTGCGCGTGCCTATGCATGTCACGATTGGTGACGAGACCGTCGAGGACGGCTCGATCGATCCGCTCGAGATTTACTCGCGCTGTAACGAGTTTGGTGTGATGCCCAAGACCAGTGGCTGTTCGCCAGCGGATTTTGCGCATGTGTACGACCGCATCCATGCCGAGCAACCCGACGCGACTATTTTGCATCTTGCATATTCCGAGGCCACGACCTGTTCGCATCAGTCCTCTAAGATTGCGGCCCAGGGGCGCGACTACGTGTTCTCCATGGACACGCGCTTTGTCTCGGTGGGCCAGTCGCTCGTTGTCGTCGAGACTGCCAAATACATCGAGGCTCACCCCGATGCCACCGTCGACGAGATCTTTGCATTTACGAACTCCGTCATGGACCGCGTGCTGCTGGGCTTTGTTCCTACGGACCTTGCCTTCCTTAAGGCGGGCGGTCGCTTGTCCAACGTCGCGTTCCTGGGCGCCCATCTGCTCAAGATTAAGCCCTGCATTGAGGTAACGGGCGGCAAGTTCGTGGCAACCAAGAAGTTCCGCGGCTCTATGCTCAAATGCGCCCGCGCCTTTATTGACCACATGGTTGCCAAGGGCGAGATCGACTACTCGCACATTGGCTTGGCATATTCGGTAGGTCTTTCCGAGGAGCTGCGCGACGACATGGAAGTCTATGCGCACGACCTGGGCTTTAAGGACATTACCTGGACTCAGGTCGGCGGCGTCATCTCGAGCCATTGCGGCCCGACCGCCTTCGGCGCGGTGCTCACGCTCAAGGCGTAAGGCCTGGCGTCTATCGATATCTATTGTCTCGGCGGCGGGTGGGTTGTGACAACCTTCCCGCCGCTTTTGTGTGGGGCCAAATAGAACAACCCAATTGACCACTAAACCGTTTCACCATCATGCGTATGGGCTAGAATGGCTCTGGCATTTTAATTGGTTGCATCCAAGGAGAGGCAAGGTAGCGCGAATGGCAGAAATGACGCTTGAGGGTGTGGACGCTCGTCCCGAGGACTCTGCGTATGCCCTGGGTCGCGTGCATTCGATCGAGACGATGGGAACGGTCGACGGACCCGGCATCCGCTTTGTGGTGTTTGTTCAGGGCTGTCCCATGCGCTGCGCGTATTGCCACAATCCCGATACCTGGTCTGTTAACGGCGGCACGATGGTGACCGTCGAGCATCTCATGGACGAGTTCCAGAGCAACCATGAGTTCTACCGTAGCGGCGGCATTACCGTTTCGGGTGGCGAACCGCTCCTGCAGCCCGAGTTTTTGGCCGACCTGTTCCGTGCAATGCACAACAATCCCGATGGCCGTGTGCATACCTGCCTAGATAGCTGTGGCTACGCCTTCGACCCTCAGCATCCCGAGAAGTTCGATGCCGTGCTCAACGAGACCGATATGGTGCTGCTCGACATCAAGCATGCCGATCCGGTTGAGCATAAAAAGCTGACCGGTTGCGATCCTGCGCGCATCCTGGCGTTTGGCGATGAGCTTGCCCATCGCAAGATTAAGGTTGTTATTCGCCATGTGGTGGTGCCGGGTATCACCGACACGGCGGAGGAATGCGAGAAGCTAGGTCGCCTGATCGCTCCATGGCACAACGTGGTGGGCCTGGAGATGCTGCCGTATCACACCATGGGTGTCGTCAAATACGAGCAGCTGGGGATTCCCTATAAGCTTGAGGGCGTGCCCCAGATGGATACCGCGCGCATGCCCGAGCTGCGCAACGCCGTCATGACGGGCATGAAAAAGCGCCGCGCCGAACTCAAAAACGCCATCGACTAGCGAGCCATTTTCGCCCCCAAGGGCACTCATTGGGGACAGACTTAAATGAGTGCGCGATGGCATTGCGGGCGAGCATGTTTTGGTGCGCAACAAGGCAGGCTGGATTAGCGAGGATGGTTACTATTCGACATGCGATGCGGGCCTTATCGGCATCGATGGTCGTACCTATGTCATGAGCGTCATGACATCGATGCCGTGGGGCGACCGCTCGAGCGAGGTTACGGCCGTGATTGCAAAGGCTCTGTTTGATATGCGAGCTGCGCTGGCTTAGCGTGTTCGTTTGGCGAGGTCAAACAAAATGCTGGTACCATACCGTGGTTGAGAATTTCGTATAGGTTTGGGGAATGGTATGGCTACCATCGCGATTATCGGTGCGCTCGAAAAAGAGATCATGCAGATTAAGGAAGAGCTGAGCGACGTTTGCGAGGCACGGGAGGCAGGCTTGACCGTTGTGAGCGGCGAGCTCGACGGCCTGACAGTCGTCGCCACAACGGCGGGCATGGGCACGGTGAACGCCGCCGCTGCAACACAGCACCTCATTAGCAAGTATGCTCCGCAGGCTGTTGTGTTTTCGGGCATTGCGGGCGGTTTGAACCCCAAGCTCCATATCGACGACGTGGTCATTGGCAAACGCCTACGCTATCTGGATACCGATACCGCGCTTATCGCCGAGTCCGCACCGGGGCTTGAGGAGTTTGGTTCGACGCCCGCGCTGGTCGATATTGCCGTCGACGTGCTTGCTGAGCGTGGGTTCGTTGACGCTTCGACAAATGCAGTCGCTTCGAACGAGGGCACCAAACAGTTCCTGGTCGGCACGATTGCCACGGGTAACCGCTTTGTGACGGGCGCCGCCATGCGTAACGACGCTATCGAAGCGACGCATGCCGATTGTGTCGGCATGGAGGGCGCGGCGATTGCCCATGTCGCAACCAAAAATGGTGTCGATTGCCTGGTGTTGCGCGCTATCAGCGATAATTGTGACGAGGCGTACGATGCAATTTGCGACCGAGAGTTCGATCTGTTCGAGTACGCGCGTGTCGCAAGTAACATCACGCTCGATATCGTCCGCCGCATTGCCGCTGCGCAATAGCGCGCTCTTTTGTAAGAACCTACGACCAAGGAGTGTCCATGGCCGATTCCATTAACTACCAGCTTGCCAAGTTCGTCGCCAGCTACGGCAAGGTTTCGCAGATTCCCGAGTCCACCTGCCCCGAAGTGAGCTTTGTCGGCCGCTCCAATGTGGGCAAGTCGTCGATTATGAACAAGCTCTTTGGCCGCAAGAACCTGGTCAAGGTTTCGAGCACACCGGGCAAGACAAGCAACATCAATTTCTTCGAGGCCGACGACGTGCACTTCGTCGACCTGCCGGGCTATGGTTTCGCCCGTCGTTCTAAGGCCGAGCGCGACCGCTGGGCCGAGCTTATCGGCGACTTTTTCGACTCCGAGCGCAGCTTTAACTTGGTCGTCTCGCTGGTGGACATTCGTCACGACCCCAGCAAGCTCGATCATGACATGATCGACTACCTGCAGGGCAACGAGTTCAACTTTATCGTCTGCCTCACCAAAGCCGACAAGCTCAGCCGCACCCAGCAGGCCCGCCAGGCGGCAGCCATCAAAAAGCAGCTCAACGTCCCGGCCGAAAACGTAATCATCACAAGCTCCCAGACCGGCACCGGCATCGATGAACTCAAGCGCCGCATCGCCGAGGCCTGCCTCTAATCGGGCTGCAACCCCTCAAAAGCTCTCATCTATATCACCCCAGTGATAGTTATTGGTAAACTATCACTGGGGTGATATTTTTTAGGAGGTCGATATGGAGCTTTGGCACGGGTCGGAGGTTGTTGTCGAGCATCCATCGTTGGATAAATGCAGGCAATTCAATGACTATGGGCGCGGGTTTTATTGCACGCCACATGAGGAAATGGCAATGGAATGGGCATGCCGGACCGAGTCTGATGGCATTGCCAATCGATATGAGCTTGATTTAGATGGCCTTGCGATTTTGGATTTGGAATCAGGTGAGTTCTCGATTCTCAACTGGCTTGCAATTCTGGCGAATAACAGAGAGTTCAATGTTTCAACGCCAGTAGCACGCGAGGGGCTTCGTTATCTGCTGGATAACTGCCTGATTGATATTTCTCCCTATGACGTTATTCGAGGCTATCGTGCAGACGATTCCTATTTCTCGTTTGCAAGACAGTTTGTCAATGGCATGATCTCGCTCAGGCAATTGCAGCGCATTATGTTTTTGGGGGATTTGGGCATTCAATATGCGCTCATGAGTGAGCGTGCGTTCTCGGCGATTAAGTTCCGCGATTGGAAGCAGGCCTCGGGAGCTGAGTTTTATCCCAAACGATTTGAGCGAGAACAGAACGCTCGACGAAAGTACCTGGATACGGTAAACGGATTTGACTCTGATGGTGTCGACATTAGGGATTTGATGGCAGGGAGGGTTGATTTAAATGATCCAAGAGTTAACGGATCGTGGGCCGAGTAGGACATACCCCGTCTACTACCTTGAGGATGCAATGAACAACCTCGGCGACTGCTTTGACTATGCCGTTAACGATTATGGGGCAGAAGGATCGGAAGTTGCTGAACTCTTTTGCCTGAGCGGCGTAGCCCGCGAGTTCGAACGCGGCAACGCATGGGTCGTATCGGGAAAATCGGGCGTTGAGCTGTTTGCGCTCATTGCCGAAAGGTTCGGCTATCAATCAAGGCCGATGCCAAATCGAACCTACCGATTCGAAAAGACACCGGAATATTGGACAGGCTGGATATTGGCATACCTTCAGTGGCGCCTAGGAGAGTCTTTCGAAGATTTGCTGCATGTCGTTCCATTCGATGTGCTACGCAGTCTGTACTACCCCTGGCACGAAGCCTCAGAGGAACGTGTGGCGCGTCTTATTTGCGATATGGCGAAGAAAACACCTCGTCAAACTAAACTGGCGCAAGCAAGAAAGAGGCTCAAGAAAACCCAACAAGACCTGGCATACGAATCGGGCGTATCACTCCGCTCAATCCAAATGTACGAGCAGCGCCAGAGAAACATCAATGAAGCTTCGGTTACAAGCGTAAGAGCCATAGCAAAAGCCCTCCACTGCAACATCGAAGACCTCCTAGAACCAGTCTTCGAATACAAAGAAACCAGCGCCGCCTAAACCAAGCACACAGCCGATGCCCGCCTCTAGGAAGTGCTCCAGCCTAGCAAGAGCCCCTACCAATAAAAAGCAACTATCAGCCCGGCGACTTTCCAGAGCGTAGGTTCCTGTAGCCGCCGCCAGCGAAGTTAACGTAGGGGAGGCCAGGGGCTTTGCCCCCAAATCTTTCCGCAGGACGGCAGGACCCCCGCCGCACGAAGTGCGCAGCGGGGGTCCTGCCATGTCCGAGGACGATTTGGGGGCAAAGCCCCTGGCCTCCCCGGCGGGTATAAGGTACGGCGACTACAGGTATTCGATCTGGGCGCCTTCCGTGTCGCACGTCAGAATGTGCGTGTCGCATTTGGGGAACTGCTCGCGCAGCTTGACCTGCAGGAACTTGGCTACGATAGTGTCATCGGTTACAGCCATAAGGGTCGAGCCGGAGCCACTGATCCAGATGGTCTTGGCGCCGCCATTAAGGCAGGTGTCGCGCACAGCGTTGTAATCGGGAATCAGGCGGCGGCGATAGGGCTCCTGGATGCGGTCGTCGTTGGCGGCGGCAATCAGGTCAAGGTCGCCGGTCTCCAGGCCGCGCGTCATGCCGGCGATGCGGCCCATTTGCCATACGGCGGTGGAGAGTGGAATCTCCTGCGGCACAACCTTGCGCGCCTCGCTCGTATGCACCTCGTAGGGCGGAATCACGGTAATAAAACGCAAGCGATCGCTCACCTCGTAGCGCAGGCACTGGGGGAGCGAATCAGTCGGCGTAAAGGAGCAAACGGCACCGCCCAGGATGGCAGGGGCGACGTTATCGGGATGGCCCTCGACCTCGGTGGCAATGCGGACGAGCTCGGCACGGTCGACGGTGTGGCCCGTCAGCGCGGCGGCCGCCATGATGCCAGCGACGACGCAGGTGGAGCTGGAACCCAAGCCGCGAGCGACGGGCACGTCGGTCTGGATGTCGATGGCAACGGGGAAGGCCTGCTCGCCCCAGGCGGCCAGAGCATCGACAAAGCTCACATAGACCAGGTTGTTCTCGTTTTGGAACTCCTCGGGGCAGCCCGTGATGGTGAGCTTGTCGGTACGCTCGAAGGTGAAGTGCGAGTAGAGGCTGACGGCCATGCCGAGGGTGTCGTAGCCGATGCCTAGGTTGGCGCTGGTTGCTGGGACGGTGATTTTGATCATGTGGGTCCTCCTGGGCGGGTCTGGCCGTTTAGTTCGCTGCTCGGGCAGTCCTGGCTCGCTCGGAAAGCACATTAAGTGCTTTCCGGCTCGTGCGGAACTCGCGACGAACTAAACGGCCAGACCCGCTCGCATGCTCGTCATCATCCCGAAAGCTTAATAA
>NZ_QSKB01000007.1:0-75481 GCF_003469085.1 Collinsella sp. AM29-10AC | reverse complement strand
GCCCCGCTCGCATGCTCGTCATCATCCCGAAAGCTTAATAAAAAGAAGGTGCGCCGGCTTTCGCCGGCGCTTAATAAGGGGTTTAGTTGGTGCTCATTCGTTTTGCTGCAGACTCGACGTAGCTTGCCATCTCATCGACGTCGCAGACGTCTTCGAAGCGGACGGGCTTGGACTCGAGTTCGGCGAGCTGGGTCGGGGCGACCGTGTTGGTGGCCTGCTCGAGCACACGCATAGCCTCAAAATCATCCTCGGGAACGTCGAGGCCCAAGGCGTCGCAGCAGGCTCGCGGGAACTTGTAGGGGCTGGCGGTCGAAAGCAACACGCGGGCCTTGGCGCCCTCGGCGGGAGCGACCTGCTCAAAGACGTGATAGCCGCAAGCGGTGTGCGGGTCGATCACGTAGCCGTTCGCGTCCCAGCAGCTCTTGATGGCAGTGAGGACCTCGTCCTCGCTGGCCCAACCGCAACCAAAGACGCTCTGAATCTTTGCCAGCAGGTCGGCGGGAACTTCGTAGCGACCAGTCTGTGCCAGCTGCTCCATAAGGCCGGCAACGAGCTCGCAGTCGCCGTCGGACAAGAAGTAGAGCATGCGCTCCAGGTTGGAGCTAATAAGGATGTCCATCGACGGCGAGATGGTCGTGAAGAACGGGCGGTTACGGTCGTAAACGCCGGTGGTCAGGAAGTCGGCAAGCACGTTGTTCTTGTCGCTCGCCACGACGAGCTTGGCGACGGGCAGACCCATGCACTTGGCGTAGTAGCCGGCCAAGATATCGCCAAAGTTGCCGGTGGGCACACAGAACTCTACGGCGTCGCCAGCCTCGATAGCGCCGGCGCGCAGCAGTTGCGCATAGGCGGCAAAGTAGTAGACAACCTGCGGCACCAGGCGGCCGACGTTGATGGAGTTGGCACTCGAAAGCACAGTGCCGGCGGCTTCCAGGCGCTCGGCAAGCTCCTTATCGGCAAAGATGCGCTTGACGGCACTCTGGGCATCGTCGAAGTTGCCGCGGATGCCGCAGACGGCGACGTTATCGCCCTCCTGCGTGGACATCTGCAGATTCTGCACGCGGCTGACTTTGCCTTCGGGATAAAAGACGGTGATGCCCGTGCCCGGGGCGTCGGCAAAGCCGGCGAGTGCTGCCTTGCCCGTGTCGCCCGACGTGGCGGTGACGATCATGATGCGCTCGGCGCCGCCGTCCTTGGCGGAAGTGCGGGCCGTCAGACGGGGGAGCATCTGCAGGGCGACGTCCTTGAAGGCGCTTGTGGGGCCGCCAAAGAGCTCCATCACATAGGTCTGAGGGACGTCAGCGCCCGGTGCGGCGTCGAGTTTGACGAGCGGCGTGACCTCTTCGCTCGCGAACGTGCCGCGGTATGCCTCATTCACACAGGCCGATATTTCTTCGGTCGTGTAATCATTCAGTAACATTCCCAACACATCTTGAGCGATTTCAAAGTACGATTTATCTGCAAGCGAGCTGATATCGACCTGCTGGGTGCCGAGCTCGTCCGAGACAAACAAACCCCCGTCGGGAGCGATGCCGGTACGGATTGCCACCTTACTTGAGCACGATAAAGTGCGTCCTCGTGTACTATGATAAGTTCCCATATAACACTGCTCCTCGGATGCCTTGGTCCCAATCGGTGAAACCATGGTATCAGAGCGCGCAAAATAGGTTCGCAGAGGCTTTTTAGAAAGGTAACCTCCAGCCCATGATTAAGATTGCCAAGTTTGGCGGCTCGTCGGTCGCCGACGCCGAACACTTTAAGAAGATCAAGGCCATTGTCGATGCCGACCCGGCCCGCCGTTTTGTGGTGGTTTCTGCCTGCGGTCGCCGTTTTAAGGGCGACACCAAGGTGACCGATCTGCTCTACTTGGTCAACGCGCACGTCAAGTACCACGTGTCGTGCGAGGAGCTGCTCGAGGACATCGGCCAGCGCTATTTTGATATCGCTGACGAGCTGGGGCTCACCTATCCCATCCGCGAAGAGTTTGCGGCCTTTGCCGAGCGTGCTCGCTCCGGTGGCTACTCTACTGAGGAGCTCGTAAGCCGCGGCGAGTACTTTACCGCTCGCCTGATGGCCGAGTACCTGGGCCTGCCGTTCCTGGATGCCGCGACGGTCGTGGCGTTCCATCACGACGGTACGCTCAGCATGAATCGCACCTCCGAGCTGGTGCAGGAGTACGGTCAGCAGGGCGGCTTTGTTATGCCCGGTTTCTACGGCGCGACGCGTGATGGCCAGATCAAGCTGCTCGATCGTGGCGGCGGCGATATCTCGGGCTCGATTCTGGCCAAGTGCCTGGGCGCCGACCTGTACGAGAACTGGACCGACGTCTCGGGCTTCTATTCTGCCGACCCGCGTATTGTTCCCGAGGCTCAGCCCATTGCGCGCGTTACTTACGAGGAGCTGCGCGAGCTTTCGTACATGGGCGCAAGCGTCCTGCACGAGGAGGCCGTGTTCCCCGTGCGCGAGGCGGGCATTCCGCTGGTCATCAAGAACACCAATGCGCCGCAGGACCCCGGCACCATCATTAGCGAGACGGCTGATGAAGGCGAGGCAGAGCCCATCATTACCGGCGTGACCGGCAAGCGCGGTTTTGTCGCCATCAACGTGGCCCGCGACCGCACCAAGCCCCGCGTTGGCTTTATGCGCCGTGCGCTTTCGGTCTTCGAGCGCTATGACGTTTCCGTCGAGCATATGCCCACCGGCGTCGACCGCTTTGGCGCCGTGGTGCAGGAGCAGGATGTGCACGATTCGCTGTACTCACTCGTGGGCGACATCCAGCAGGAGGTCGAGCCGCTCGAGATCGAGGTCGTTGAGGGTCTGGCGCTTATCGCGACCGTCGGTCGTAACCTGCGCGGCCGTGCAGGTATCTCGGGCCATCTGTTTGGCATGCTCGGCCAGGCTGGCGTGAGCGTGCGTATGATTTCGCAGAGCTGCGACGAGATCAACATCATTATCGGTGTCGAGGAGAAGGACTTTGACCTGGCGATTCGGACCATTTACCGTGCCTTCTCCGACGAAAATGGCATTGTGAAGGTCTCCGACCTGGAGGCTTCCGCGCCGGTTGATCCCGCTCTGGCCGCGCTCAAAAAGTAGCGACTGCTCGGTAGATTTTTGGGTCATGTCAAAAAATCTACGGCGGGGCGTTTCGTTTCGGTTTCGTTTCGACGGGGCGGGTTTCATGCCCGTCCCGTTTTTGTATACACTGGGCAAGAACATTCAGCCTGCTCGGCGTGCGGGCAAAAGCCACAACCTTTAAAGGGGGAAGCATGAAACAGTACACGGTTGCTATTTTGGGCGCGACGGGAGCCGTGGGCACCCAGATGCTCGAGTGTCTCAACGAGCAGGAGTTCCCGGTTGGCAAGCTCAAGCTGCTAGCGAGCGCGCGCTCTGCGGGCAAGACCGTCGAGTTCCGCGGCGAGCAGGTTGTGATCGAGGAAGCTTGCCCCGAGGCCTTTGAGGGTTGCGACATCGTACTCGGCGCTGCCGGCGACGATATCGCGAAGGAGCTGCTGCCCGAGGCCGTCAAGCGCGGCGCCGTTGTGGTCGACAACAGCCACGCCTTCCGCATGGATCCCGAGGTGCCGCTGGTCGTGCCCGAGATCAATGCCGACGATATCAAGTGGCATCACGGCCTTGTCGCCAATCCCAACTGCGCGACTATCATCGGCCTGGTTCCCACGTGGCCGCTGCATCAGCTCGCCGGCGTGAAGCGCATGATCGTCTCGACGTATCAGGCGGCTTCGGGTGCCGGCGCTCCCGGTATGGCTGAGCTCGAGGCTCAGCTGGCCGCCCTGGGCCGCGGCGAGGAGATTCCCGAGCCGCGTGCATTTGCCGCCCAGCTGGCGAGTAACCTGATTCCGCAGATTGGCGGCGTCAAGGAGGAGGGCTTTACCTCCGAGGAGATGAAGCTGCAGAACGAGGGTCGCAAGATCATGCACCTGCCCGAGCTGCGCGTGAACTGCACCTGCGTACGCGTGCCCGTGCTGCGTTCGCACTCCGAGAGCATTACGCTCGAGTTTGAGCGCGACATTACGGTTGAGGAGGCCCGTGCTGCGCTGGCTGCCGCTCCGGGCGTGAAGCTGGTTGACGATATGAGCGCCGAGGATGCGCACGATCGCTTCCCCATGCCGATGGATACGTCCGACCAGGACCTGATTTGGGTCGGCCGCGTGCGTCGCGACATCTCGAACCCCGAGGCCGTGCGCGGTATCACCTTCTGGTGCTGCGGCGACCAAATCCGTAAGGGCGCGGCAACCAACGCCGTCCAGATCGCTAAGCTGCTCTGCGAGTAGTTTGACCTGTCCGGCGGGGGCCGGGCTTGGTTTTCAGAACGTCCTCGACCATGTGTGGCGCCTTGTCCTGCTCCTTCGGAGCCGCGGACAAGGCGCCACACTGGTCTGCGGAGTGTTCTGAAAACCAAGCCCGGCCCCCGCCTGCGGTGACGTTGCTGCGAGCTGCCCACGATGGGGCCGTTGTTGGTTGGGGCCGCTGGGCTGATGTGGGGGCACGTGGTTGTTGCGGGCCCTGGTCCCGGCGGCGGCCTCGGCGCTTTGCGCCTGCCGTCTTGGGGGACTGTGGGGCGCGGCCGGCAGCTGCGGCGCGTTGCGCCTGCTGCCTGGGATGACTTTGGGGTTGGTGCGAATCGGGGTCTAATACTTTCCCGAGAAGTGAACGACCTTATTTGGACCCCCGAAGCATTGGCATATTTTGACCGCTATTTCCTGTGGTTTTGCTGCGCGAATCCTGCGGTTTTATGGTCTAAAGGTGTGGATGCTCCGGGGCTTCGTTTTTACTCGTTCACTTCTCGGGAAAGTATTAGAGCTCGGCTGACAGGGGTACCGCTCTGGTGTCGATGCCCTGCGTCTTTTTCGCTTGATTAGGGAAAACAGTCTCGCTTAAGTAATTGCGAGCCCGCCCAGACGTATCTGCGGGGTTGTCTGTACAATTCGCGGTATTATGTTGCGGAGTTTTGAAGGGAGCCGCTGGTGGTCACGACGACGTTTGCTTCGCCTTTGGGCGAAATCTTGCTTGCCGCTGATGGCCGCGGTCTGACGGGGCTTTGGTTTGAGGGGCAGGAGCACTTTGGTTCCACGCTTCTTAAAGAAAGCGCCGAATACGTTGAGGGCACCGATGCAGTTTCGGGTGCCGGGGGCATGCAGACGGTAAATCCGGCCAATGGCGCGGCTTCTTCGGTGCTAGAGCGTTCTTGGGCTTGGCTCAACGCCTATTTTGCGGGGCAGGAGCCTCGGTTTACGCCGCCGTTGCATTTGATTGGCACGGCGTTTCAGCGTGAGGTTTGGTTTGAGCTACTTTCAATTCCGCGTGGCGAGGTCGCTACGTATGGCGAGATTGCCCAGCGTGTTGCGGCTCGACATCGTGTGCCGGGAAATGAAGCGCCCGTTGTATCTCCTCGCGCGGTGGGGGCTGCGGTCGCTCGCAACCCTATTTCGATTATCGTGCCGTGCCATCGCGTGGTCGCGGCCGACGGATCGCTCAACGGATACGCCGGTGGACTGGATCGCAAGGAGTGGCTGCTGCGCCTCGAGGGTGCCTATCTATAAGCTGCAGGCGGCCGCAACGCCCATGCGGCAAGCGCGCTCGCTGTACGGGCGTTGTTTGCAGGGCGAGATGTGAAGCCGCCCGTTCCTTAAGTCCGACTAAGCTATAACCTTGCTTTTTTAAATATGCTCATCGACCTGCTAAGGCAGCACTAAGGCGAGTGCGGGTGCGCTATTATCGGCGCTCACGGAGCGCTTGGTGTTCTTGGCATGCATGGACGAGGGCTCGGCGGGCTTTACCATGGCGTCGATCGATCTTTCGGAGGCGGTGAACAAGGCGGCGGCGCCGTTTAAGTCGGTGGTGGTCTCAGGCGGTAAGCGCCTGTCGACGTCGATTGCGACCGGCGTGCGGACCCATGCCGATGCCGCGGCGGTGGCGCAGGTGGTTGAGTTGCTACTGGACAACGCCACGCGCTATGCGAGCGAGGGCAGCGTGATTGAGCTGAGCCTGTGCGCCGTTTCGCACGGCAAAGGCAAGGGCGCCGCCGAGCTTGTCGTATCGAACGCCGTGGACGAGCTGCCCGAGGGCGACCTGGACCGATTGTTCGATCGCTTCTATCGTGCGGATGCGTCGCGCAGCTCCAAGACGGGTGGCTCGGGCGTGGGCCTGTCCGTGGTGCGTGCCATCGCCGAGGCCCATGGAGGCGCCGCCACCGTATCCGGTCACGGCAACCAGATCACCTTCACCGTTTGCCTTTAAAACCTGCCAAAAAGGAACAGGTTTATTTTGGCAGGTTTTATCTGGGGAAACGTCCGCAGGAGAGGGCATGGGCGGTGTGAACATATGCATCTCTACCTGCTAAAATATAGGCATCGTTATTCGGCTCCTGAGTGGAAAGGAGACGGTCATGCAGTACGAGATCGGCGGAGGGGCTTTCCCGGTTGTTACATGCAACCTTAGCGATGGCGAATCCATGATCACCGAAAGCGGCGCCATGGCTTGGATGACCCCCAACATGGAAATGTCTACCTCGGGCGGTGGCATCGGCAAGATGTTCTCCAAGGCTTTTTCGGGTGAGGCATTGTTCCAAAACATTTGGACCGCGCGTGGCGATGGCATGATCGCGTTTGGCTCCTGCTTCCCCGGCCGCATCGTGCCAATCGAGATCGGTCCGGGCAAGAGCTGGATTTTGCAGAAGCGTTCGTTCCTTGCCGCGGAAAGTGGCGTCGAGTTGAGCATTCACTTTAACAAGAAGGCAAAGGCCGGCGTCTTTGGCGGCGAGGGCTTTATCATGCAGAAGCTCACGGGCTCGGGTGTTGCTTTTGCCGAGATCGACGGCGACCTGGTTGAGTACGAGCTCGCTGCTGGCCAGCAGATGATTGTGGATACCGGCAACGTGGCCGGCTTTGAGGAGACCGTGAGCATCGACGCTCAAATGGTCAAGGGCGTCAAAAACATCATGTTTGGTGGCGAGGGCGTGTTCAACACCGTGCTCACCGGTCCCGGTCGCATCTGGTTGCAGACGATGCCCATTTCCAATCTTGCGGCAGCAGTGGCCTCGATGACCAACAACAATAACTAGTCCGCATAGGATAGCGCGCGGCGGGCTTACCCTGTCGCGCGCTTTTTTGCTGGCAAACGCCTCGCTTATAGAGTGTGGCTGCGCTGCTACAGCGAGCGTCGTCATCTCGTCACCCTGATAGCTTGCGGCAAGCGTGGCAATGAGGAGTGAGAATTTGAGTGCTCAGTCCCAAGGCATAATGGCGGCCATGCCAACAAGCAAAAACGAGTTGCCGGTGTCACGGAAAGGCAGGCGTCGGTCGATTCCACGTGAGACGGCTGTGCCGATCTGCACGGCCGCCCCTGCGCGTCCCGCGCTGCCCCCAAAGAGGTACGTTTCCCCATATAAAACCTGCCAAAATAAACCTGTCTCTTTTTGATAGGTGCGAAATGGGTAATACTAAAGAGTTATCCGACCAGATGGGAACCGATCGATGGCCTATATCGAATTTAAAGACGTCATCAAAGCATACGGCGAGGGCGATGCCCGCATTCACGCGCTCGACGGCGCGAGCTTTACCGTTGAGCGTGGCGAGCTTGCCATTATCTTGGGCGCTTCGGGCGCCGGTAAAACCACGGCGCTCAACATTCTGGGTGGCATGGATACGGCGACTTCCGGCACCGTGACGGTGGACGGGCGCGATGTGAGCTCCGCTAACGAGGCGCAGCTCGTGGAATACCGCCGCGCCGACGTCGGCTTTGTCTTCCAGTTCTACAATCTGGTCCCCAACCTGACGGCGCTCGAAAATGTTGAGCTTGCGGCGCAAATCTGCCCCGATTCGCTCGATGCCGAGCAAACGCTTTGCCAGGTTGGCCTGGGCGACCGCCTTGCTAACTTCCCCGCGCAGCTATCGGGCGGCGAGCAGCAGCGTGTGTCCATTGCCCGCGCGCTGGCCAAAAACCCCAAGCTGCTTCTATGCGACGAGCCCACGGGCGCCCTCGACTACAAAACCGGCAAGCAGATCTTGCAGCTGCTGCAGGACACCTGTCGCAAGCAGGGCATTACGGTCATTATCATCACCCACAACTCTGCGCTGGCGCCCATGGCCGATCGCCTGATCCGCTTTAAGAGCGGCCGCGTGGAGAGCGAGACGGTCCAGCAAAATCCCGTGTCTATCGAGACAATCGAGTGGTAGCGCCCATGGACCAGGACCGCCAAAACAGCCAAAACCACGATACGGAGCACGCGGGCCGCGACCGGGAGTTCGCGACCTACCGTACCGCCCAAAGCTCAAACGATATGGTGCCGACGGTATTTCGCCGTGGCATCTACCGCACAATCCGCGGCAGTCTTAAGCGCTTCCTATCTATCGTGGTCATCACCGCGCTCGGCGTGAGCGTGATGTGCGGCCTCAAGGCGGGTTGCGAGGATCTGTGCGATTCGGTCGACGCCTACTTCGACCAGCAAAATGTCTATGACATTAACGTGCAGTCGACCTATGGCCTGACTGACGATGATCTCGACGCCATCCAAGAGGTCGATGGCGTCGAAACGGCCGAGGGCATCTACGCCGAGACCGCCTACACCGCCGTGGGCACAACGCGCGAGCGCGTGGTCGTGCAAAGTCTCTCCAAGGAGAACATCGATCAGCCGGTGCTCGTGAACGGCGATTTGCCCGAGAGCGCCGATGAAGTCGCGGTGACTTCGAAGTTCCTGAAGGCTTCGGGCAAAAAGCTCGGCGATACGGTGAGTTTTGCCGCCAATGACGCGAGCTCGTCGAACCAAAGCGCCAAGGATCAGTTTGCCGCGGGCGATTACACCATTACGGCCGAGGTCCTCGATCCCACTGATGTGAGCTCCGACTCGACAGTCAACGCCTTTCGCGCTGCTTCGGCGGCGGACTATAAGTTCTATGTGAGCGAGGACGCCGCGACGTCGTCGTCCTATTCCGCAGTCCACGTAGTCGTCGAAGGAGCCAAGAGCCTCAACTCCTATTCGGATGCCTACGCGGCAAAGATCAACAAGGTCAAGGGCAATATAGAGAAGATCCGCGAGGAGCGTGAGAAGGCGCGCGCTCAGGAACTGACAGTCGACACGCCGGCAAGCTTGGATGCGGCCGAGCGCCAGGCGAATATGCTCTTTGGGATTGAGCAGGACAACATCAATCGCATGGCCCAGGGCAGCGAGGAACGCGTCCAGGCTCAGGCCGACCTGGATCAGCGCCGCGCCGCCGCCGACCAGCAGTTTGCCGATGCCCGCGCCGAGCTTTCCGATTTGGGTGAATGCACGTGGTACATCCAGGACCGCGACAATATCGCAAGCTACTCAAGCGTGGAGAGCGATAGCTCGTCAATTGAGGCTATTGCGACGGTGTTCCCGTTCATCTTCTTTATCGTCGCCGTGCTCATCAGCCTCACCACCGCCACGCGTATGGTCGAGGAGGAGCGCACGCTCATTGGCCTGTACAAGGCGCTCGGCTACTCGCGCGAGCGCATCCTGTCCAAATACGTGGACTATGCGCTGTGGGCGTGCCTGATTGGCGGCGTGCTCGGCAATATCATCGGCTTTGTGGGCCTGCCGCTGTTCCTGTTTACGGTGTTCGACGACATGTACTCGCTGCCCCAGATGCTGCTTTCGTACGACATCGTGTCCTCGATCGTCTCGGTGGCGCTGTTTGCCGTGGGCGTGGTGGGCGCCACAATTATCGCCTGCCGCCACGAGATGGCCGAGACCCCGGCCTCGCTCATGCGCCCCAAGGCCCCGCGCGCCGGCTCGCGCATTCTGCTCGAGCGCATCGGCTTTATCTGGCGCCGCATGGGCTTTTTGAACAAGGTGGCTGCGCGCAACCTGTTCCGTTACAAAAAGCGTGCCTTTATGACCATCTTTGGCATCGCGGGTTGCACCGCGCTTGTGATCTGCGGTATGGGTATTCGCGATACGTCGGTGGCGCTTTCGCCCAAACAGTACGGGCATATCACGCGTTATGACTTGCTGGCGGTCGCCAACCCCGATGACTTTACGCAGACGTGCGCGGCGTTGGATGAGCGCAGCGCGGCCAATGATTCCAACGTGACCGTGACTTCGACGCTGCCGATTATGACCGACAACGTCACCTTTACGTTTGGCGGCAAGAGCGAGACCGTGCAGCTGATCGTGGTGCCCGATGACCGCACGAACGACCTGGACGACTATGTGCGCCTCGAGGACGAGTCCAAAGAGCCGCTGTCTTTGCGTGACGGAGACGTGTATCTGAGTAAGAGTTCACAGCTGGTGCTGGGGATTCAGCCGGGCGATACGGCATACGTCCAGGATTCGTCGCTCAATGTTGCCAAGGTCAAAGTCAGTGACATTTCGCTTAACTATCTTGGCAACACGCTTTACATGACGCAGGGCACCTATGAGCGCGCGTTCGGTCGAAGCGCACGCCTCAACGGCGTCTTTGTGCTGCTTAAGGGCTCGTCGGCCGACCAGATTGCGTTTAGCAAGAAGCTTAAGAGCGACGGTTGGCTCACCATCTCGAGCACGGCCGAACATTGGCAGAACTACGAGGCGAACTTTGCGATCATCAATTCGGTCGTGGTGCTCGTGACTTTTATGGCGGCATGCCTGTCGTTTGTGGTGGTGTTTACGCTGTCCAACACGAATATCTCCGAGCGCGAACGCGAGCTGGCGACCATCAAGGTGCTGGGCTTCCGCCGTGGCGAGGTGCACCATTACGTCAACAAGGAGACGTTGATCCTCACGGCAATTGGCGCCGCGCTGGGCGTGCCACTGGGCGGCTTGCTGGCCGAGAGTTTTACGTACATTTTGCAGATGCCGTCGCTGTACTTTGACGTCGAAGTCGAGCCGCTAAGCTACGTGCTCGCCGTGGTGCTTTCCTTTGGCTTTACGTTTATCGTCAACCTAGCCACCAATCGTACCCTCAACAAGATCGACATGGTCGGCGCCCTCAAGAGCGCCGAGTGACCTGCCAAAAAGGGACAGGTTTATTTTGGCAGGTTTTATCTGCGCAAACGCCGGACAACCATTAGGTGGCCCGGCGTTTGCCCCGTTTTGCTGGGGATGTCTGTCGTTCAGTGCTCTTACTGGCCAATCCAGTGTTGCGCATAGCTCTTAATGTCCTCGGTAAAACCGTCAAGGTCGTCAAGGGTGATCACGCTGTCGATAAGCAAATTGGCTATCTCGCGGTGCATTGTGCTGCGGCGAATGTCGTTTGCAATTACGCCTGAGGACAGCTTGTCTCTATTGAGGCGCTCTTCTAGTGCCCAAAATCTACTGGACGCTTCACTGTCGCCGTTCAGTATCTCAACATACTGGCCGATGAGCTTTTCCATATAACGTTCTTGCCATTGAGGAAGCATTTTCTTAAACAGCTTCCAGTCGCTTTCGGCTACGTCGCGCATATGTCCTCCGCTCGTTAAACGGGCTTTTCCATTTGCCTTTCATTCTATTTGGTTTTCGCTCACAGGCGTGGATGAAGGGCTTTCTCCAGCCTTCGAGATTGGGCTTGAATAGGTCGTATGCCGCAAAACGGGCCTATCTACTACGTTTGCTACCACACCCTCGACCATGACAAAGATTATGAAATTAAAACCGCAGGTAGAGGGCTTGCAAATATTCGGAAAAGGCGGGTATGGTCGGCCCTCTCGAGTTAAACGTAGTAAATAGGCCCTTTTCTTGGCGCGTGGTCAGCTCAATGCTAATCTCCGTGCCGGAACTGACCCAGTTGTTTGTAGGTTGCGGTGATATACGGACTGTTTGGCGCTTTGGAGCTTCAAAACAGTCCCTATCTCACCGCAACTTAGGAGAAGGGCGGGGGTGGTTGGGTGCTGGTGGGTCGGAGCGTGTTAGGCCTGTTGGCGGTGCTTCCATTGTTTGCGGCACCAGCGCATGAGCGCTTTGATGACGGGAATCGTGATGAGGATGATCCATGCAGGATGGGGCTGTCCCAAACAGAGCCACATGTAGAGGAACCAAGCGATGGCGGCTGCCGGGTAGATGACCTCGATCAGCTTAGATAAGTGGCGTTGGTCGATAAAGTCGCCAAGCGCGTAATAGACGGGAATCAGAAAGACGAGGAAGAGTCCCGTAGCCCATGTGCCGTAGACAATGCCGAGCACCAGATAGGCGAGGGCGACAAGCGCAGGGAAGGGGAACTTGTTCCATGCACGTCCGACCTTGGTGTGGAAATGCTTGCCGTGATGGTCGAGCTTGTCGTGTGCTTCCTTCCAGCTGGAAAACGTCTCGCCGTCGATGGTGACGGTGCCGTCATCATTGGTGCGTACGCTATGTCCATCGTCCTCAAGCGTATCGATATGCACGCCGTCCGGCCCCACATGCACCTCTTCGCCCTTGCGCTCGTTGGTCACATGGATGCCGCTCCAACCAACATGGACTTCCTCGCCTTTATTGGGATCAATGACGTGGATACCGCGCGCGAGGGAAATATCGACAAGTGGCTTATCGCTGCAATCAGCGTGTTCAGTAGAAGCCTCAGCCTCCTCAGCCTTATCTGAAGCTTTGGTGCCGGCGTTGCTGTTCTGCGCCTCATCATCAGCCTGCGAGTCGTCAGTGCTATCCACCGCCTCCCCATACAGCAGCTCATCCAGCGACACGCCATACAGCGCGGCGAGCGCAATAAGGTTATCGGTATCGGGAGAGGATTCGCTGCGCTCCCATTTACTGACAGCCTGACGACTCACACCCAGCTGGGCGGCAAGCGCCTCCTGAGAAAGCCCGGCAGCCTTGCGGCGATCGACGAGCCGCTGTGCCATCGCAAGATCCATGACAGTTCCTTTCATGTGGTGACCGTAATCGAATGAGCCGAGTATGCCGAGAACAACCGGTAGCGACCACCATTTCTAGTTAGAATCTGCCCCAACCCTACCGCAACTACCGGTAGCAACCCCTAACGACCAGCCATTTTAGGACAAATGTCAGTGCAAGTAGCAGCCAAGAGTCCCCACTCAGTAAGTTACGGTGGAATAGTTTCTAGATTCAGCCATTTGCGGGCTAAGCGGGAACTATTTCACCGCAACTTAATTTCAGACCAGGCACCCGCAGCAAGAAGACGAATAGCCCCGGCGAGTATGTAAACGCAGGGCCCTCCGACCCCGCCCGACGATTTCGATTGGCGACCTTTGACGGAGTCAAGGGAGGAGCCAAATCGAAATACGTCGGGCGGGGTCGGAGGGCCCGATGGGGTGGATTCCAGCCGAGGCTATTCGTCGCCGAAGCTGATGCCCAACGCCTTGGCCTCGCGCACCAGGTCGCTCTGGGGGTCGACAAACTTGAGCTTGCCGGCGACCTCCTCGAGCGGCATGTGGCACATCTTGCCGTCACGCAGGGCAATCATGTAGCCAAACTCGCCGCGTAGGCACCCCAGTGCCGCCTCGACGCCGCACTGGGTCGCAAAGATGCGGTCCTGGGCGTCGGGTTGGCCGCCGCGCTGCGTGTGGCCGGGGATGGCGACGCGGGCCTCGCGACCAGTCTTGGCCTCGATCTCCTTGGCGATGTCGTAGACGATCGACGGACTCGTGCGCTCGGCGAACTTTTTCTTGTACTCCTTCTTGGGCAGCGCCGCGTCCTCCTTGGAGATAGCGCCCTCGGCGACGGCTACGATGGTAAAGCGGCTGCCGGTCTCCATGCGATGCTCGATGGTCTTGATGACGTTGTCCATGTCGTAGGGGATCTCGGGAATCAGGATGACGTCCGCGCCGCCCGCGACGCCGGCATACAGCGGAATCCAACCGACCTTGTGGCCCATGATCTCGATGACAAACACGCGTCCATGGCTCGAAGCGGTGGTGTGGATGTCGTCGATACACTTGGTGGCGACGTCGATGGCGCTTGTAAAACCAAACGTCAGCTCGGTGCCCCAGGTGTCGTTATCGATGGTCTTGGGCAGGGCGATAACGTTGAGGCCCTCTTCGCGCAGGCGGTTGGCGGTCTTGGTGGAGCCGTTACCGCCCAGCATAAACAGGCAGTCGAGCTGCAACTTGTGATAGGTGTGGACCATCGCGGGCACCTTCTCGACGCCGTCGGCCTCGGGAGTATCCAGGCGCTTGAACGGCGTACGGCTCGTGCCCAGGATGGTGCCGCCGCGGGTGAGGATACCGCTAAAATCGGCGGGCGTCATGACGCGGAACCTGCTGTAGATAAGGCCCTGGTAGCCGTCCTCAAAACCGTAGATCTCGATAGGCTCTTCGCTATTGGTCATGAGTGTTTTGACGATGCCGCGCATGGTGGCGTTGAGCGCCTGGCAGTCGCCGCCACTGGTAAGAAGACCGATCCTGAGCATGATGAATCCTTCCGGGCAAGTTATAACATGCGCATAAGTTTACCCCCGCACACTGTTGATACAGGGGTAAAACGTGTTAGCTCAAATGTATAGAAATGTAAGCAACGTCAGGGAACGTAAGGCCGACGGGCCTGGCTCCTTACAGTGCGAAGGCATCGACGTTGCCCCAGTGGCGGCGCAGCGTGATGGCGGCAGCGGGCTCGGTGTTGTCGAAGACGACCGACCACTGCGTGTTGCTGGTGATGTCTTCCGGATTGGGCTCTTGCGCCGCAGCGCGCAGGGCCTTCCAAGCGACTGCCTCGTCTTGGGCACCGACATGGGCGTCAAGGACATCGGCGATTGCGACGGCGCGCTCTTTACCATGGCCCAGCTCGCCATTCTTTTGGTTGGGCAGCACTTCGTCGTCATAGCAGGCATAGAAGTTCGTAACCTGGCGCACAGGAGTCGCTTTGAAAGTGCGGTCCGGATCGCGCGGATCCCACTCCACCACCCGCGCGTCACCGGCGGCGTCGTTGACAAAGAAGTGGTAATCGCGTCCTGCCATGGCGTGCATGTCGTAGGCGGAAAGCAGGTCGACAGCTTCTTGCGTGGTGGCGGCACGGTCGAGCACCAGACGGATGGCGAGCGAGGTATTGATGACGGGGCGTTGCGTGTCATGGTCACAGGGCTTGGAATCCAGGGTGAGTACGGCAATGGACACGCCACATTCGTTAACACCATCGAGCTGGGCAAACGGGCCCATGAGTGCGGCGGCGCGTCCGGCGACGGAGTCAAGCGGAGTGTTATCGCCCAGGTTGTTAAGGGCCGCAAAGCCGATGGAGGCGTAGCCGTCGCGCGGGTGATTGCGCACCAGCAGCGCCGAGGTGTCGTCCTTAAAGTCGTAATTGCGACCGGTGCGCACGCGGCCTTCGGCATCTACGGCGACAAAAGCGCTGCAGGCAAACTGGGGCGCCTGGACATGTGCCGGCACACCGGGCAGCACCTGCGCCACCACGGCATCGATGTAGGCCTGGTCGTCGCGCACGCCAGCGGCGATGATGCGATCAAGATCGTAGTCGTAGGCAATGTCGATTGCGTACAGGTCATAGCCATCCGCGTAGCCGGTCAAGCGTTTGAGCGACGCGACGGACTTGATTTGCTTGCGGTAAACGATGCCGGTGGCAGCGGCAAGGCCGACGGCGGCTCCCGCGACACCGCAGGCGATGGCAATGTTACGTGGCTTCATGACGACTCCTCTCGTCCTGTTAGTGCAACTGTCGCAAAAGGAGCGCGGGCATGATGGCTCAACTTGGTGAGCGGCGCGGAATTTAGCACGGAATGAAGAGTGCGGCGCTGGCGTGGCGGGGTATGCTGGAGGGGATCATCAGCCCAGCGAAAGGGGAGAGCATGACGGATCAGGAAGCGCCCGAGCGCGCGCATGTGACGGCCGACGATATCGAGGCTGCCAACGACCTTATCGACTTTATCGAGGCATGCCCCAGCATGTTTCATACGGCGGCGACCATTATGGCCGAGCTCGACGAGGCGGGCTTTACCTACCTGCCCGAGAATGCAGCGTGGGATATCGAGCCGGGCGGGCGTTATTACACGCAGCGCAATACCTCTAGCGTCATCGCTTTTAAGGTGGGCGAAGACCTGGCCGCTACGTGGGGCGAGGACGGCGTTGCCGGCGACTATCATTTTCAACTCACGGCGTCACACAGCGATTCGCCGACGTTTAAGGTTAAGGCCGTGCCCGAGCTCGACGGCGCGGGCGAGACGCTGCGCCTGAACACCGAGGCCTACGGCGGCATGATCGACTACACCTGGTTCGATCGCCCGCTGGCACTTGCGGGCCGCGTGCTGGTGCGCGAGGGCGACCGTATCGAGAGCCGCTTGCTCGCTACCGAGCGCGAAGTTGCCATCATTCCGAGCCTTGCCATCCATATGAATCGTGGCGTTAACGAGGGCTTTGCGCCCAACCGAGCCATCGACCTGTGCCCGCTCATCAGCGCCGGTGACCTTAAGCAGGGCGACTTTGACGCCCTGATCGCCGACGAGCTGGACGTTGAGCCCGAGCAGATTTTGGGCCGCGATCTGTTCCTGGTCAATCGTCAGGATGCGCGCATTTGGGGCTGGGCCGACGAGTTTATCTCGACGCCCAAGCTCGACGACCTGGCCTGCGCCTACACCTCGCTGCAGGCATTTTTGGGTGCCGAGAACGCGCACGACGTGTCGGTCTTTTGCTGCTTTGATAATGAGGAGGTTGGCTCCGAGACCAAGCAGGGCGCCATGTCGACGTTCTTGGTCGACGCGCTGCGCCGCATTAACGGCTCGCTGGGCTTTGACGACGAGTCGTACCACCGTGCGCTTGCCGCTTCGATGCTCGTGAGCTGCGACAACGCGCATGCCGTGCACCCCAACCACGCCGAGAAGTGCGATGCCCGCAACCAGGTGGTGCTCAACGGCGGCATCGTCATCAAGGAGGCAGCCAACCAGCACTATTGCACCGATGCCTTTAGCCGCGCGGTGTTCCAGGCTATCTGCGATGACGCCGACGTGCCCACGCAGGCCTTTGCCAACAAGAGCGATATGGCCGGCGGTTCTACCCTGGGCAATCTGTCCAATATGCAGGCGAGCATGCATGCCGTGGACGTGGGCCTGCCGCAGCTTGCCATGCACTCGAGCTACGAGACCGGCGGCGTGCGCGACGTAATGTACGCCATCCGCGCCCTCACCGCCTTCTACGAGCGTGACCTGACCATCAACGGCGCCGAAAGCGTGGAACTCTAAAACCTGCCAAAAAGGGACAGGTTTATTTTGGCAGGTTTTATCTGGGCGAATGCAAAGGGTGAAACCGAACTAGATCTGCGATACGTGGCCGCCGAGGTGCAGTGCGCCTCGGCGGCTTTTTGTGTACAGAGTACGGCTAATGCTTATAAATGCTATACATGCTTTACGTATCTACCATAGAGCTTTATGATATTTTGAAGTATTAAGGAGGAGTCATGACCACAACAGCCGCTCAGATCAACGTACGTCTCGATGCCGATCTTAAAAGGAGTGGGGACGCCGCTCTCTCCAAGGCCGGTATGACGCCGAGCCAAGCGGTGCGAGCGCTCTGGCAGCTTGCAGCATCGCTGGCCGATCGCCCCGGTGCGCTCGAGGATATCCTGCTGCCCAGTCGTGCCCGGGCGGAACAGCGCGAGCGCGAAAAGGCCGCCAAACGTAAGCTCGAGCTTATGGATCAGGGGTCGAAGCTGTTCGCTGCCGCTTGCTGTGAGTCGGGAATCGATATGGTCAAGGCTCAGCCATCGGACGACGAAGAGCTCAAACGGAATGCCTATGCGGATCGCTATGGCGAGGAGATGAGCTGGCTCTATGAGTGAGACTCCAAAGCGCATCTTGGTTGACACCAACGTGTGGCTCGATTACTTCATTCCCTCACGACGTGGTCGTTCGGTGGCGATTGAGTTTTTACGCGATGCATGCACGGCGCAGGTTGATTTGCTGTATGCGGCGACATCGTCCAAAGACCTGTTTTATTTGATTTCAAGCGAACATAAGGCATGGTATCGGCGAGAGCACGGTTCGCTTTCCCAGTATGCCGCTACGGTAGCGACTTCGCTTGCATGGGATTGTCTTAGCGTGCTGTCGCAGCTTGCCACGCCAGTGCCCTGTGACCTGAGCGACATCTGGATGGCGAGCAGACAGCGTGAGCTCCATAGCGATTACGAAGACGATTTAATCATTGCGGCAGCGATACGCGCTCAAGCAGATCTACTGGTCACCAACGATGTCAAACTCTGTTCACACGCACCCGTTGCAGCAATGAGCGTAGAAGACGCAAAGAATTACTTAGCAACGCTCTAGCAATTTGAAGACCCTGCAGGTTGAGCAAACGCCAGCGAGAGCCCGCCAGAGTGAGCAAGGTGACGTGAAAGAGGAGGGCATAGGCCTTTTGGCCATGCCCGACGATTGAACGTCAGATTGCCGCTCTGGCGGGCTCGCAGCGTCGAGGGGTTCCGGCGTTTGGCAAAACGCCGGAACAATTAGTGCTCGATCCAGCAGCGCAGGGTCTCGCCGGCCTGCAGGTGACGCAGATTCTCCGCGGCGATGTCGACGACGTTGTTGAGCGTGGCTGCCAGGTGGAACCAGCCGGAGACGTGCGGCGTGATGAGCATGTTGGGCGCATCCCACAGGGGGCTTGTCGCGGGCAGCGGTTCGGGGTCGGTGACGTCGACCGCGGCGCCGGCGAGATGTCCCGACTCCAGAACGGCAACCAAGTCATCGGTGACCACAAGGTCGCCGCGGCCGCCGTTGGCAAAGAAGGCACCTGGTTTCATCGCGGCAAAGAACTCGGCGTTCGCCAGACCGCGGGTCTCGGGCGTGCTCGGCATAAAGGATGCGACGATGTCGGCCTCTGCCAGGCGCTCAGGTAGGGCGTCCATGCCGTCCATGTCCTCAAACACAATGGGGTAGACGAGTGGATGGCGCTTGATGCCGCGGACGTGCGCGCCCATGCCGCGGCAGAGCGTGGCAAAGTGACCGCCGATATCGCCCGCGCCCAGCACCAGCACGTTGGCGTTTTTGAGCGAGGTAACTGGCCCCAAATCCTCCCAGCGATGTTCGCGTTGCAGGTCCTGGTAGCCGGGCAGGTGCTTCATCATTGACAGCACCATGGCAAACATGTGCTCGCTTACGGCCTGACCGTAGGCGCCGATCGAGCAAGACAGTTTAGCCTCGGCCGGCACGGTGCCGGCGGCAAGGTAGTCGTCATAGCCCGCGGTCTGCAGTTGCAGCAGCTGGAGGTGCTGGCATGCGGGGAGCATGGCGGGGTCAACGTTGCCCAGAATCACGTCGGCGTCAGCGACCTGCTCGCGCGTGACGGCGTCGGCGCTCGTGTAGATAAAATCTTCGCCCGGAGCGCTCGACTCGAGGATCGCGCGGTGACGATCGTTGACGGGCAGCAAAACCAGGATGTTCACAAGCAGTCCTCTCCACTCAACCTGCCAAAAAGGGACAGGTTTATTTTGGCAGGTTTTATCAGGCAAAACGCTTAAATAAAGCGCCGGGCGCTCATGGACGGTTATAAGTCCATGAGCGCCCGGCGTCCGTGCGGCTACCAGCTCAGCAGCTCGTAGCCGTCCTCGGTCACTACGAGCTGTACCTCGCACTGGGCCGAATCGCTGCCGTCCTTGGTGCGCACGCACCAACCGTCACCCTTGCTAATCTTGATGTCGGGCGCTCCGGCATTGACCATGGGCTCGATGGTAAAGACCATGCCCGGAGCCATGATGGTGTCCACATCGGGCGCCTCGGTGGTAAAGCCTACAAACGGGTCCTCGTGGAACTCCTTGCCAATGCCGTGTCCGCCGTACTCGCGCACCACGCTAAAACCGGCGTCCTCGACCGTCTTTTGCACTGCCTCGGCCATCACGGACAGCGGTAGCCATGGCTTGACGGCGGCTAGACCCGCTTCCACGCTGGCGCGAGTGACGTCGACCAGACGCTGGCGCTCGGCAGAGACCTTGCCGATGCAGAACATACGGCTCGAGTCGCTAAAGTAGCCGTCCAAGATCGTGGAGCAGTCCACGTTGATAATGTCGCCCTCGTGCAGCACGTCCGTATCGCAGGGGATACCGTGGCAGACCACGTCGTTGATCGAGGTGCACACGCTCTTGGGATAGCCCTCGTAGTTGAGGTCGGCCGGCGTGCCACCGTGCTCGACGGTGTAGTCGTAGATCATCTGGTCGATCTGATTGGTGGTCATGCCCGCGGCGATGTGCTCGCCTACGTAGTCGAGCACGCCCACGTTGATGGCGGCGGAGCGCTTGATGCCCTCGATATCGGCGGGCGTCTTGTAGAGCGTGCGGGGCAGAACCTCCCAGCCCTCTTCCCACAAGCGTTCGAGGCGCTCATCAAAGACGCTATGGCATTTCTTGTATTTCTTGCCGCTGCCGCACCAGCAAGCGTCGTTGCGGCCGGGCACGGGTCCTTTGTCATACATGGCTAGCTTCCTTTCGTTCGCAGCTAGTATAGCCCACCCACGCGTCCATAAAAGTTTCGGTGATATAGTTCCGATTTAAGCGGTTTAACAGCACAAATAGGAACTATATCACCGCAACTGATGGAGCGGGATGGCTGACACTAGCTGCTGCGTGGTTTTGCTAGTAGCTCACCTGGCAGGGGATGCCGAGGGCTTGGACGCGCGCGGCAATGGCGTCGAGCACCTCGGGCGCTGCTTTGGCAAGGCCGGCGACTGGTGTCTCGCGCGCGACCGTGTAGATGGTCGCCTCCTGCGGACGAATGCGCTCAAGCGCCGCGAGCCAGGGGGCAACATACTCCTCGCCGGTATTGTCGATGAGCTTGCCCTGATACTCGCCGGTCAAAAAGATCGTCTGGATAATAACGTGACCGTCAAAGCTTGCGAACGTCTCGATCTGGTGTTCGACGTTGTAGGGGCCAACAGGCTGGTCGAGCAGCTGGATAAACGCCGGGTCGACGGTATCGAGCTTAAGAATGTTGTCGTCGACCATCATGAGCGCGTCGTGCACCTCGGGGCGGTCGGCGCGTGTGCCGTTGGAGAGCACGGCGATCTTGGAGTTTGGGGCAAGCTCGTCGCGCAGTGCGACGGCGCCGGCGATGGCCCGTGGAAACTCCGGTGCGGCGGTGGGCTCGCCGTTGCCTGCGAAGGTGATTACATCGGGGAGCTCGCCCTCGGCTGCCATCTCGCGCAGCTTTGCCTCGAGCGCTTCGAGTACCACGGCAGCCGTGTTATACGGCTCATGGCAGGGGCGCTCGGCGTTGAGGCCGTTCTCGCAGTAGATGCAGTCGAACGTGCAGATTTTGCCGCTGGCCGGCATCATGTTGACGCCGAGCGAGAGACCAAGGCGACGGCTGCGAACGGGCCCAAAGATGGGGCTGGCATTCAAAAACGTAGACATAGGCATATGCTCCTCAAGACAATTGTGCCTAAGCATAGCATCGGCTCCAAAGCAAGGTGTGGGCTCTTGCTTTACAAGTTTCGTTTTTTCACGTCGCTCATGATGCCGTGCCATGAAAAGCCTCGGGTCGGGTAAAGTTAATCTGTTAACAAGGTGTAAAGCAATGCGGGTCCATCCAACCGTGCTGACGTGCAACTGGATGAGCATTGATGATGGGGGCACAACATGGATTTTACGGTCGAGAATGCGGGCACCACGATTGCCTGTCGCGAATATGCCGACCCGGATGTGTCGCCTGATGCTCCTGCCTTGGTGTGCGTGCACGGCGCTTGTGTCGACGGCACATTTTTCGACGGCATCGCTTGTGAGCTCAGTCGCAACTACCGCGTAATTGCCTACGACCGCCGCGGCTGTGGTGGCAGCAGCGATGCGGCAGACGGCAGCTATGATCTTGCCGCTCAGGCCGCCGATCTGCAAGCCGTGATCGAACACGTTGGCGCTCCGACAAATGTGCTTGCGCACAGCGCCGGTACGTTGGTGGCGCTGGAGCTTCTTCGTACCGAACCCCATCTCGTCGCCCGTGCGATTCTGCATGAGCCGGCTGTGTCGGCCGAAGGCGTCGGCATGGGCGCAGCCCCGGTTTTGCTCGATATGATTGCGGCTGGAAAGGTTTCAAGGGCGCTCCGGCTTTTCTTGGGAGCCCTCGGCGACTTGGACCCCGAGGCTCCTGGAACGACCGAAGCGGAAGCCAAACATGCCCTGCGCAATGGTCGTTGCTTCATGGCCAATGAATACGGGATTACTATGACCTGCGTTCCCGATTGGGATAGCGTTCGCGCGTCAAAAACGGTGGCCGCCGTGCTCCTGGGCGAGCTCTCGATTGGCACGCCCCGCGAGGCTGGCACGCGAGCGGCTGCCGAATATCTCGATTGCCCTCTCGTGACGATCCCGGGCGCGCATAACGGTCTGCGCGATCGCCCGGCAGCGGCTGCCCGGGCTGTCCGTGGCATCCTGGGGCTCTAACACCCGCAATGGCCAAAGCAGGCTTCACCCGCAAACGTTTCGGCCGTGTTAACAAATGTGCTCAAAACCTCACGTCTGCGACTTCAATCGCGCCGCCTGCCAACTCATAAAAATGTAACAGCATTCACGTACTTACCTGCATCGACAAGGTGTTACCCTTGTAGCATTTGGAACCCACCGCTACCATGCGAAACTATCGAAAGGGCCCCATATGCTCAATAATCACGAGGTCAATCTAACCGACGAGGAGGCTGCCGCTGAGGTCGCCCGTGTCGCGAAGAACTACCCCGTGGTGCGTTTGCTGTCGGCCGATCAGATTAAGAGCGAGCCTAACTGCTTGCTCGCCGGCGATCGCTGCCCTTGTCTGCGTCAGTCGAGTCTTGAGGCTTTGGCAGACTCCGATGAGGTGTCGGAGCAACTGCTCAATGATGGCACTGAGTACCGCGCCCGTCTACGCCCTCTGAAGGTCGAGGGCGAGCCTCACGTCTTGCTGATGGTGCGTCCGATTGATGAGCAAGAGGCCGCGGAAGAGGACCTTGTCTACACCGACGTGCTGACGAGCGTGCGCAATCGCCGATATTACGAGGAAAAGCTTCGCAGCGCCCGCATGAATGCCGGCGTTGCGATGATCGACGTTGATGATTTTAGGGCCTTCAACGATACGTGTGGCCGTCATGCCGGCGACCTTGCGCTCGGTGCTGTGGCGACAGCCATACGCAGCGGAATTCGTTCGACTGACGAGCTTGTGCGCTATGGCTGCGACAAGTTTGTGGTTGTCATGCCCAATATTCCCTCCGATGACTTCACCCGTCGCCTGCATCAGGTGTCCGATGCCGTTCATTCCACGATTATTCCGGGCCATGAGTACGTGAGCTTGACGGCATGTGTTGGTGGCGTTCGCATTCATGGCGAGACGGTCGATGAGGGCGTTGGCCGCGCTGCTCAGTTACTGAGCCGCGCTAAGGCAAAAGCCGGTACGGTCGTGACCGATGCCGATTCCATCGAGGCCTTCCAAAGCGAAAAGCCTTTGGTGCTTATCGCCGATGACTCCGAGATGAACCGAGCCATTCTCAGCGAGATGCTCAAGGACGAGCATTGCATCCTCGAGGCCGATAACGGTCGTGCGGCGCTCGACATGGTCGACCGCTATGGCGATGAGTTGTCGCTCGTGCTGTTGGACATTGTGATGCCGGGCATAAGCGGCTTTGAGGTGCTGGCCGATCTGTCGCGCCGATCGGGTATCGATAATCTGCCTGTCATCATGATTTCGAGCGAAGATTCCGATGATGCGGTTCTGCGCGCGTACGAGCTGGGCGCCTCGGACTATATCAACCGCCCGTTTGACTCCCGTGTCGTGCGCCGCCGCGTAAGCAACACCATCCGCCTGTACGCCAAACAGCGCCGCCTGACGAACCTGCTGTCCCAACAGTACAACGAGCGCGTCAAGAACAGTCGCATGCTCATCGACATCATGGCCGGCGTCATGGAGCTTCGCAACGGCGAGAGCGGCAGGCACGTTACGAACATCGAAAAGCTGACCGAGCTGCTGCTTGGCTATCTGGTCCAGCGTAGCGGCACGATCTCCCTCGACAATGAGGAACGCTCCACGATCGCCCTGGCTTCGGCGCTGCACGATATCGGCAAGATGTCGATTGACGATGCGATCCTCAACAAGCCCGGACGCCTTACGCCCGATGAGTTCGAGATTATGAAGACGCATACCACGATCGGCGCCGACATGCTGCTTGAGCTGGGTAGCCATCACGCCGGTAATGCGCTTATGGAATATGCGTACCAGATTGCGCGTTGGCACCACGAGCGCTGGGACGGCAAGGGTTATCCCGATGGCCTTAAGGGCGACGATATCCCCATCGCCGCACAGGTGGTTTCGGTGGCCGACGTATACGATGCGCTGACGAGCGTGCGCGTGTACAAGGATGCCATCCCGCACGAGGAGGCGATCCAGATGATCCTGGACGGTAAGTGCGGCACCTTTAACCCGCTGCTGCTCGACTGTCTGCTCGAGGTGCAAGACCGTATTGCCGAAACATTGGCGCGCCCTGCCGAGGTCGTTGCGCTTCCTACGATTTAGTTTGACCAAAGGAGTTTGAATCCATGATTTCCATGCGTGAAGCGTATGAGAAGATCGGCGCCAATTATGATGACGCTTGCACTCGGCTGATGGGCGAGGAGATGCTTGCCCGCTTTGCCCTCAAGTTTTTGGATGACGAGAGCATGGACAAGCTGGAGGCCGCCATGGCGGCAGGAGACGCCAAGGAAGCGTTTATGGCAGCTCACACGCTCAAGGGCGTGAGCCAGAACCTGGGATTCGATAATCTGTACGAGCCGGCGGTCGTGGTGACCGAGGCGCTGCGCGGCGCCGATGCCGTTGACGGCGCTCGCGCGGGAATGCATGCGTTGCAGCAGCAATATGCGGCTACGATGTCGGCCCTGCGCGAGGTGGCCGAGTAAGAGCTCGCGAGCTTTGATGGCTATGAGAGTGGATAATCTCCCGTTTTAGGCCCGGTGGCGACCTCAAAGTGGGAGATTATCCACTCTCGTTCGATACGTGTCCAAAAATCCACTCTCACCCCTTCTGATTGGTGAATGGCCTATGCGCACTGGCGGGGCTTTCCGCATGCAATCCATATCGTTGTTCGATAAACTATTCGGATAACGATAGATTCGATGAGGGTGAGTGTATGTCCAACAGCGTTCAGCGTATGGCCAAGGCGGGCGAGACTGTAAGGAAGCTTGGCTTTTGCATGGCGGTCGTTTTTGCGGGAATGCTCGTCGCTTTTGCCGCGTTGGTTGTTTACGTGATCTGGTATGCGGTTGCAAACGTTGTTTCTGTCGATTCTTTCGGTGTCGTGACGCTTCTCGATGGCGGGAGCATCGTTATCCCAAGCGGGCTGTGCCTGGCACTCGTCGTGGGTGTTTCGCTTGTCGTTTTGTGCGGAATCAGCCATAACATCTCTCGGGGCGTCTCGCCCTTTACCAAGACGCATGTGCGGCTTATCCGTGTTCTCGCGCTTGCCTTTGCTGTTAACGCCGCGGTTTCGCTTGTTGGTGCCTATGGATCGGTCAATCTCACCATTGGCGGACTGGAGCTTTACATCGTGCCTCATTCCTTCGTTATTGAGATTTGCCAAGGCGCTACCTTTGATGCGGGGTCGTTTATCGGCGCAGTTGTCTGTTTGTTTATCTCGGCGATCTGGAGTTATGCCTCGCTGCTCCAAGAGCAGTCTGACGAGCTTGTGTAGGAGGAAACATGAGCTATCTCATCATCGAGCTTGAGACGCAGCTGCTTAAGACCGGAAAGACCAGCGCTGATCTGATTCGGGCGACGGGGCATACTCCGGCTAATATTTCAAAGCTTAGAAACGGAAAGATAAAAGCTATTCGCCTAAAGACGCTTCTCGATATCTGTGATGAGCTTGATTGTCAACCGGGAGATATTATTCAGCGCGTGAGCGAGAAAGAGCTTGAGGAGCTTATTGTCGAGCGCGCAAAAAATGTCGTGAGACAGATGCGGGACGGCGGAGGCAATGAGGTATCGCTTCCGACATCAGTCTTCGCTGTCGATTTGAGTGACGAGTAGCTTAAGGCAAACAACTAAAACGAAGTATCAGCGTGAAGGGACCTGTGTCTAACACGGGTCCCTTCTTTTAGATTATCTTGACAAATATGAGTTATCGAAAAACAATAACAACCATGGAAAACGATAAAGGAAAGAAGGAACGATATGAGCGGTTTTGCTATCAAGCAGAACGGGAGGCCAATGAACGCATCAGCGATAAAGCTATCAAAAGTATCAAAGCGCTACGGGAAACGGCGCGTTTTGCATGACGTTTCTTTCGAGGTGCATCAGTCTGAGCTCTGTGCCCTTGTCGGTGCAAACGGTGCGGGCAAAAGCACGCTTATTAAAATCGTCTTGGGCCTCTGCGAGCCATCGTCGGGGAGCGTGGAGCTCTTTGGAGGCAAATCAAAAAGAGAGCTTGGCCTGATGCGGACGCGTGTCGGCTATGTGCCAGATTCCAGCGGAGCATACCAATCCCTCAGTGCGGTTGAGAATCTCCAAATCCGATGTTCGGAATGGGGGCTTGATGCGAATTGTGAGATTCCTCGCGTTTTGAGCCTAGTCGGGCTGGACGTCGAAGAGAAAAAGAGCGTGAGCAGTTTTTCTTTGGGAATGAAACGGCGGCTGGATATAGCTACGGCTTTATTGGGCGACACCGACGTACTAATTTTCGATGAGCCGGCAAATGGATTGGATCCGTTGGGCATCGAGAGTATATGGGCCCTTATCGGTCGATTGAATCGAGAGCAGGGTAAGACCATGCTCATCTCTAGTCATGATTTGGATGAGTTGGCATCGGTTGCAACAAGCTGCCTGTTTCTTCATGACGGCGAACTGCTGAAAAAGGAACCGATGGACGTCATAAGGGATGAGGCGCCATCCCTAAAAGAGTATTACAGGCGCTTGATGAAGGCGGTCTCGCTATGAAGCGGGCGATCCATCCCATAAAGGCGGACATGATGCGTTTACACAGGATGTTTCCGGCGCAGTTTTGTCTTGCGCTTATGCTGGCGTTCGGCCTTCTCTTCGGTGTCTTTCTAAAAAGCGGAACAACGTTGCTAGCCTTTGGCAATAGCGTTTGCGGGGAGGATATTGGATTCTTTTGGAATGTAATCGACTCTTCTGCGCCTGATGAGTCCCTTGTGCGCAGTGCTTTTGCCGGCACCTCTCTGTTCGTTCCGCTCATCGTTTGCCTGGCGATTTTACAGGAGCGCGGCTATGAAGAGGGATGCCGAATTTCTTCAGCAAGAGGTCTTGCCCGCTTTAACGGGGTTCTGGCACATGTACTTTCGTCTGCTTTAATAATCGGCGCAGCATATAGTGCGCTTTGCCTTCTTCTGTTTGTAATAGCGATAACACGTGGAGGGCAAAACTATGCGCATAGCATGCTGACTGCATTTTTGCCCGCAATGATAGTCAACGCCGTATTGGTGATATCGGTTGCGCTGGAGACGGTGACCATCTATCGGATAACGGGCAGCGCTGTATTGAGCGGGGCCGTGGTGATAGTTGGATTTGTCATGAGCTTGACGCTCTACGGAGCTTTCCTTCAGGCACCTATACCATCCTTGCGATGGATCTTCTTCCTTCCGGGGCCGTACCTTGGAGTCGGATGTGCCCTTGGGTATAGCGATATGGGGCAGCTGACGCTTCTGGGATATGGCGTGGCAGCCAGCTGTCTATCGGTATTGATTTACGCTCTCTTGAGCTTTCGCGCTGGGGGTGTGCTCAATGGCTCGTCAGATTAAAAGACTTCTCCAGTCAGAATTGAAGCATGTGAGCAAATGGGCGTACGCCTTAATCCTGGTAATTTATGCGTACATGGTGATATTGCAGCTTACTTCTTTCCCGATGTGGTTCTGTAGCCTCCGTGAGAACAGTTTCTTGGGTTTTTTCCCAGACCCGACGCTTCGGCTATCGGCGGAGGATGTCCTTCTATTTGGTAATGCAGAGGTTTTTCGTGGTCTGCTGTTCAACGTAGCCCCGTTGGCTCATGCATTGTTCTTTCCGTTCATCGCGGCTTGCATTGTACCGCGCTTTGTCAGTTCGGGCTTTATTGAGGAACCGTGGGGGTTGTCGGAGGCTCGGGGAGGGAAGCGTGTGTGCGCTATCGTTGCGCGAGTGGTGCTATCTTCTTTTGCCCTTTTGGGCGCGTTTGTCCTGTCGAGTGTCGTTTTGTACTGTCTTAACTGTGCAATCGTTTCGGATGCTCAGCAGTATTTCAACCTGCATGTATTTTGCTATCGACTTGTTCTTGCTGCCGCTGCCTGCCTTGCATACGTGGTTTCTTGCGTAATCGTTGTTTCCTATTTTGGGTCCGGCTTCGGTCCGATTGGCATGCTGTTGCTTGTCAACGTCGTAGCGATCTACATACAGATCGGGGCCAATTCCATGCTTCCGCTTCCAGCCTCGATGCTCATGTGGATTTGCGGCGTGACCCCGTTGGGGAATGGTCAATGCATCTCGATTTTAATTGACTGCCTCATAAACGTAGCAAGCGTTTTTATCATTTGCTTTACTGTCGACCGATTGCGGTCAAGATTTCTCTGATTGTTTGTGAGGGATAATCATACCGAGCATATCAAATACAGGGGGGCGGGCACCGTAGCTGGTGTCCGCCCCCCCCGGCTTAGGAGGCTTTAACCTGAGTGGTTCGCGAGCTAGCGGGCCTGCTTTACCTTTGCCGCCGCCTCGACAAACGACTTCCACAGGTTAAAGTCGGTTTCGAGCGTCTTCCACGTGTACTCGGGATGCCATTGCACGCCTAGACAGAATGGTTGGCCTTCGACCTCGATGCACTCGGGAACACCGTCGGTTGCCTTGGCGACCAAACGCGTGCTCTTACCCAGACGGTCGACGCAGCAGTGATGTGCCGAGTTGGTCTGGATCAGCCTGTGCCCGCCAAGCGCGCGCTCCAGCAGCGAGCCCGGCACGACCTCGACGGGATGTACGGGGTCGTTGAGCACGTGGGTATGGCGCCACTGCGTGCGGCCCTCGCGAGCGCCCAGGCTCGGCACGTCCATGCACAGGGTGCCGCCAGTGGCGACATTGAGCAACTGCGTGCCGCGGCAGGTGGTAAAGAGCGGCTTTTTGGCGCGGAGTACCTCGCCGACCAGCTTAAATTCAAAGCTATCGCGGATCTCACAGCACAGCGTGGGGTCGTAGGGTCGATCATCGCCCCAACGTTTGGGGTTGACATCCGGGCCGCCGGGAATAGCGATACCGTCGGCGATATCGACGTAATGGCGGATGACCTCAATGTCCTCGGTGATGGACATCTGCAGCGGCAGGCCGCCGGCGGCAAGGATGGCATCGACAAAGACACTTGCGATTTCCTCGTTGGGGGAGAGCGTCTCGCTTAAAAACGGCTTCGCCTCTTCCCAGCGCGGTGCGACGAGGATGAGCGGGCGGTCGGCGGGATCGACGTCGACGTGCGGGGTGTATGACGATGAAGTGTGAGTTCCGATCATAGGTGTTGCTTTCGAGTTTGGATGGTCATGGCGAGCAGATATGGCAATTGGGCTAGTGGCCCTTGATGGAGTTGAGGAAGTCTTGGGCGCGCTTGGTCTGGGGGTGGTCAAAGAACTCGTCGGGCGTGCCGGTTTCCACGATCTGGCCGTCGGCCATAAACACGACGCGGTCGGCAACGCGGCGGGCGAAGTTCATCTCGTGCGTAATGACGATCATCGTCATGCCCTGCTGGGCCAGGCGGACCATGACCTCGAGCACCTCGTTGATCATCTCGGGGTCAAGGGCACTCGTGGGCTCGTCGAAGAGCATGGCCTTGGGCTGCATGGCGAGCGAGCGGGCAATGGCCACGCGCTGCTGCTGGCCGCCCGAGAGCTGAGCGGGCACCTTGTCGGCCTGTTCGGCAACGCCCACGCGGCTCAGCAGGTCCATGGCGCGCTCACGAGCTTCCTCCTTGGACACGCCCAGCACGTCGACCGGCCCCAGCATGACGTTCTGCAGCACCGTCATATGCGCGAACAGGTTGAACTGCTGAAACACCATGCCCAGCTCGGCGCGCATGCGGGCAAGATCCTTGCCTTCCTGCGGCAGAGGCTCGCCCTCGATGAGGATCTCGCCCGAGTCGATGGTTTCCAGGCGGTTGATGGTTCGGCACATGGTCGACTTGCCCGAGCCCGAGGGGCCGATCACGACGACGACTTCGCCGCGGTCGACCGAGAGATTGATGTCGTTGAGGACGTGCAGATCGCCATAGTGCTTATCGACGTGCTTGAGCTCGATCAGCGGCTGATTACCGGTAGAAGAAGTGCTCTGTGCCATGGTGCTCGGCTCCTTATGACTCGAAATGGTAAATCGTTAGCGAATGATGGTCGCGCCGGTCTTGTGCGAAACGTAGACAGCGGCCTTGTTGATTGCGACGTTGATGAGGATATAGATGACCGCGATCACCAGGTAGACCGACACGAGGGCGTCGTAGTTGGTAATGAGCACGCGGGCGTTTTGCATAAGGTCGGGGTAGCTCACCACGTAGGCGACGGTGGTGTCTTTGACGACGACCACAAGCTGCGAAATCAACGACGGAATGATAAACCGAATGGCCTGCGGCAGCACGATTTTAAAGGTGATTTTAGCCTTGGAGAGACCGAGCGCCTGGGCTGCCTCGACCTGGCCGCGCGGCACGGCATTGACGCCGGCGCGGAAGATCTCGGCGAGTACGCCGGCTGCGGCGAGCGCGACGGGAAGCGTGAGCATCCAAAACGACGGCAGCGCGATCTTGTACTGGGGCAGCACCAAAAAGAAGAAGTAGATGAATAGCAGGCTCGGCACGCCACGGAAGAAATCGGTGAGCACGCGGCAGACCAGCTGCAGCGGCTTGATGTCGCTGGTACGGCCGAGCATGAGGGCTAAGCCCAGTACCAGCGCGATGGCGCCGGCGGTGAGCGCGACCTTTACTGTGCCCTCAAAACCGGCAAGCAGGAACTTCCAGGTGGTGAGGTGCGTAAAGAAGTACCAGTAATGGACCGAAAGCTGGCCGGTCACATAAAAGCGCTGCAGTACCAGAGCGATGAGCGCGGCCACGGCAACAAGTGAGATGGCGGTGCCGACGCGAATCTTGGCGCGCATCTTGGGGCCGGGAGCCTCGTAGAGCGCATCGCGCATGGTGAGCGCGGAGGTGGAGTGCTTGCTCATCGGAGGATCCTCACCTTCTTATCGATATAGTTGCCAATGTGGCTCACCACAAAGGCCGTGCCCAGGTAGCCGAGCGCCGAGATAAAGAACGCGGCGACGCCGCCGAGCGAGCGCGTGTTGATGTAGCTCACCACGCCGGTGAGCTCCTGCGGTTTAAGCGGCACCTGACTGCCGAGCGCGGTGGTGAGCATGACGGCGATAAAGAGGTTGGTCATGGGCAGCACGCTCGAGCGCAGCGCCTGCGGAATCACGATCTTGGCGAGGATACGGCTGAAGCTCATGCCCAGCGAGCGGGCGGCTTCCACCTGGCCGACACCGACGGTGTTGATGCCGCTCATAAAGTTCTCGGAGCCAAAGGCAGAACCCAAGAGCACTGTGGCGACGATGACGCAGGTGCGGTAGGGCAGGACGACCTTGAGCGGGGGCAGCGCATAGACGACGATAATGAGCAGCGCGATGCCGGGGATGTTACGGAAGACCTGGACATACAGGTCGCCAAAGACGCGCAGCGGCTTGAGCGGCGACACGCGCATCACGGTGACGGCGACGGCCAGCACCATGGCGATGGCAAACGACTCAAGCGTCATGCCCCAGGTTGCTAGCAGCGCGTCGATATAGTTCTGGCCATAGAGCGACCAGAGCTCGGAGAGACTCATGCGGACCTCCCGCCGGTAAGGAAAGGGGCTCCCGTGTGTACGGAAGCCCCGACAACTCAGTGAGGAAACAGTTTACCGCAATAAAGCGCATCATGCGTTTCCGTATGGTTTCATTGCGGTCGTTACCAGGCTCGCTGCCTAGGCGCCGATCTCGGGCAGCTCGGGAACATTGGTGTCGCCCGTGCGGTCGCCGATGCAGATCTGCCACAGCTCGGTCCAGGTGCCGTCGTCCTCAATCTTCTTAAGGAAGTCGTTGACGAAGGCGACGCCGTCGGAATCGAGCGGCAGGCCGATGCCATAGGGCTCCTTGCTGCCGAAGGGCTTGCCGGCAATCTTGTACTTACCGGGCTCGCGGACCAGGGCGCTCTGCTGCATGTTGTTGTCGATGACGTAGGCGTCAACGCGACCCTGCTGGAGTGCCTGGCGGGCCTCCTCGTCGGTCTTGAACTCCTGCTGGCTGGCCTTGGGAGCGAGCTCCTCCAGGATGGCGGGGCCGTTGGAGCCGGACTGGACGGCGACGTTCTTGTCGGCCAGGTCGTCGACGCTCTTGATGTCGTCGTTATCGGCGAGTACCAGGATGGTCTGCTGCGTGTAGTAATAGGGACCGGCAAAGGAGACGAGCTTCTTGCGCTCGTCAGTGATGGTGTAGGTGGCAAAGACGGCGTCGACCTGGCCGTTCTGCAGGACGGACTCACGCGTGTCAGAGGTCACCTGGGTGATCTCGACCTTGTTCTCGCCCAGAATGTAGTTGGACAGGAGCTGTGCGATACCGGCGTCGAAGCCGCGGGTCTGACCGTCCTTCTCGTTGAGGAGGGAGAAGAGCGTGGAGGTCTGGACGCCACCGATCGTAAAGACGCCGGCATCCTTGACGGCCGTGGCCCAGGTGCTGGCGGCGATGGCGTCGTCATCGGCCTTGGGGCCGTTGTCGACAAGTTTGTCGAACGTCTTGGCGTCGAGCGTGGTGGAAGCCTCGGTATCCTCGGAGCTCTTGGAGGAGCCGGCGGCGGAACCCTTGTCGGCCTCGGCGCTGGTGTCGGAGCAGCCGGCAAGACCAAGGCCGGCGACGGTTGCGAAGGTGGCGGCAACGAAGCCGCGGCGGTCGAGAACGACCTGCTGGGAGAGGTTCTTGCTCATGGGAGAACACCTTTCTCAATAAAATCCCTAGCGGTTGAGTAGAGTTATACCCCATCGCGCTCAAATGGGTCAACACGAAATAACTCAGAAACATACTTACCTTATGGGTTATTGTACCTACCAAAAAGGGACAGGCACCTTTGTGGTGGTTCTTGCAGATGTGGTGGCCTGTCTCGCTGCTTTGTCTCAATCTGTAACATCTGCAGCCGTTTTTGCCGAGTAACTGTTACAGATCGAGATTTTCTCTTCAGGGGAATTCGAATGTCTCAATCTGTAACATCTGGACGGCCAAAAGGTCCCTATCTGTTACAGATTGAGACAAAGGTCTGGGACTAAGATGTCTTATCTCAATCTGTAACAGGTAGACGGAAATTCGGGCCCTAGATGTTACAGATTGAGATAATCGTGTCGTGAAAACAAAAACCTCCGCAGGGGTGCTTCCCTTGCGGAGGTTTTCTTACTCGTTGAGTAGCCTTACGGCTTCGGCGGCCATGTTCTCGACCGTCATGCCGTTCTGAGCGAGCAACTCGTTGGGGTCGTAGCGGTCGGGGAAGCCCTTGGCGATGCCAAAGGTGCGCGTGCGCAGCGGCGTGCAGGCCAGATAACATGCCACGCGCTCGCCCCAGCCACCGTCCAAGATGCCGTCCTCGAGGGTGACGACAACGCGATGCTCAGCGACAAGGCTGTCGAGGAACTCACGGTCAAGCTCGGTTGCAAAGCGCGGGTTGACGAGCGTGGCCTCGATACCGTACTCGGCAGCCAAGCGGTTTGCCACGCGCTCGCCCAGCTCAAAGAAATCGCCGAGCGCGAGCACTGCTACGTCGCGACCCTGGCGCACCACGTTGTAGCGAACGGCGCTGTAGTCGGTGCCTTCGGCGGGCGCAAGGTCGGGACGGCTCACCAGGCCAATGCCCGGTACGCGGATCGCCACGGGATGCTCGCGGTGGTCGAGCGACCAGCTCAGCATGGACAGATATTCCTCCATGCAGGCCGGCGCCAAGTAGTGCATGTTGGGAAGAGCGCCCAGCATGGAAATATCGAAGAACGAGAGGTGCGTCTCGGATGTGGTGCCAAAGATCGACGCGCCAAACACCAGGATGGTTGCCGGGGCGTCGTTGAGGCACAGGTCGTGCCACAGCTCGTCGTAGGCGCGCTGCAAAAACGTGCCGTACACACCAAAGACTGGCTTGGCGTCCGAGCGTGCAAGCGCGGTGGCAAAGGTCACAGCGTGCTCCTCGGCAATGCCCGCATCGACGAACTGTTTGCCGGCGGCAGCGCGAAGCTCGGGTGTAAAGCCCATAATGTAGGGCGTGGCGGCCGTGATGCCCACGACCTGCGGATCGCGCTCGATGGCGGCGCTGAGCGCCTCGCCCGTAATGTCGGCATAGGTGCGCGGCGCAGGCTCGCTCGGATGGCCCGGGCAGAGCTTGCGCCCAGTCGCCATGTCAAACGGACCCACATGATGCCAGCGCTCGGGGTCGCTCTGGGCTGGCTCAAAGCCCTTGCCCTTTGCGGTGGAGACGTGCAGCACGATGGGATGATCGATATCGCGCAGCTCCTGCAGCGTGTCGACCAGGGCCAACACATCGTTGCCGGTGTCCAGATAGCAGTAGTCGAGCCCCATCGCGCGGAAAACGTTGCGCTCACAGGTGCCGTTGCTGGCGCGTAGCTCGGCCAGATTGCGATACAGGCCACCGTGGTTTTCGGCGATGGACTGGTCGTTATCGTTGACGATGATGATCAGGTTGCTGTCGAGCTCGGCGGCATTGTTAAAGCCCTCAAACGCCAGACCGCCCGAAAGCGAACCGTCGCCAATGATGGTGATGACGTTGTACGCATCGCCCGCCAGGTCACGAGCGTGCGCCAAGCCGCAGCCCAGGCTCACCGACGTGGAGGTGTGGCCCATGGCGAACAGGTCGTGCTCGGACTCGTCAGGATTGGCAAAACCAGAGGCCTCGCCGTAGCGTGCCGGGTCGATATAAGTGTACGCGCGCCCAGTCAGCGCCTTGTGGGCGTAGGTCTGGTGCGAAACATCAAAGACAATCTTGTCGATGGGGGAGTTAAACACGCGATGGAGCGCAACCGTAAGCTCAACGACGCCCAGGTTGGGGGCAACGTGCCCGCCGACGGCGGCGGAGCTTTCGAGGATGGCGTGGCGGATCTCGCCGCAGAGCAGCGGAAGCTCGGCGCGATCGAGAGCCTTGACGTCCTCGGGCGTTGTCGTTTGCGTAAGCAGCATCGTTGTGGGTTACTCCATGCGAATCGTGCGCCGGCACTCCCTCGGCCGGCACAATTGCACAAGACAGTCTCGCACATTTTGGCGTTTGATATGTGACGGCGGCGCGGTAATTCGCCAACTGGTGGGGCAAAACGTTTTGTCCGATGCCATACTGGTAAATTCGATGATGATTTTATTCATTGCGCGCAGGCCGCGGCTTGCCGCCGAGCGCCGCCGGAAGGAGGCCGCATGTCCGATACCGTTCGTGCCGAGAAAATCGCGCGCGAGGTCGACGATGCCGCCCGTCAGCTTGCCCAGGCGGGCCGCTTGGACCTGATGCATGAGTTTATCCAACATGGCGATGTGACGGTCTATACGCATGTGACCTCGGTAGCGCGGGCAAGTCTGTCCTTTGCCGAGCGCCTGGGCCGCGTCGGTATCTCCGTCGACCGCTTATCGCTGCTGCGCGGGGCCCTGCTGCACGATTACTTTCTCTATGACTGGCACGATCCCGACCCAAGCCATCGACTGCATGGCTTTCGTCACCCGTTTTTTGCCTTGGCGCGTGCGGAGGAAGATTTTGAGCTGACGCCGCGCGAGCGGAATATTATCGTACGGCATATGTTTCCGCTGGTACCGGTGCCGCCGACGTGTCGTGAGGCATGGATTGTGTGCCTGGCGGATAAATGGTGCGCACTGCGCGAGACGATTGCCGGCCGTCTGCCGCGCAAAGGCGGCGCGAACGATTTGAACGAGGGCACGAGTGACGGTTCGAGCAAAGATTCGAGCGAAAAGAGGAGAGGGTAGACGGTGGAAACCGCGATCGACATGGCATTTGACGGCGCGACGCTTGCCGCCTGTCCGCTCTCGGCGCTGGTGCTCTCGTTTGCCTTCTACGGTTTTTGCGGCTGGGTGTGGGAGTCGACAGTCTGCGCCATGCTCAACCACGGACGATTTGCCAACAGTGGCTTTTTGCTGGGGCCGTGCTGCCCCATCTATGGCGCGGGCGGCATTGCCTGCTGGCTGCTGTTGCGCGGGATTCCGGATGCCTCGAGCCAGTTTGTCGCTGCAGCGCTCGTATGCAGCGTGATCGAATACAGTGTTGGTGTGCTGTTGGAAAAAACAACGGGCGCTCGCTTTTGGGACTATTCGCATCTGCCGTTTAACCTGCACGGGCGCATCTGCCTGTACTGGGCCTGCGCGTTTGGCCTGGGTGCGTTGTGCATTTGCCGTTTAGTGGAGCCGGCATTGCTGGGGCTGCTTGGCCATCTGCCGGTGCTGATTGTGCGGCTGTCCGCCTTTGTCGTCGCGGTCGCGATGATGGTTGACGCGGTGTGCTCGTTGGCGAGCTGGCGGCGTCTGTCCGATCAGCTGGAGCGCGTCCGGGCCGACCTTGCCGACCGCATCAACGAGTCGCTTGCCGATGCCTCGGACTCAATGCTCGAGCGCATTCCCGAATCGACGATTGACTCGGTGACACAGACGCACATCCGCAGCCGTGCCGTTAACGCGTGGCTGGCCGAGCTGGGTGACGCCGCGCTCGATGCCCTGCGCGAGAAGGCTTCGATGCCGACGTTTATCGCGGATGGTGCTCGCGGCCTGGCACTCGCTGCCCGCCGCGTGGCCGATGCCGCGCCGAGCATGCCGCGTCCGTCACTCAGTCGTCGCCTTGCCGGCAAGCGCATGAGCCGTCCGGTGCCGAGCGTGTCGCTCAGCCGTCGCGACCTGCGCTTCTTTAATGCCTTCCCGCGCTTGCGCATCAACCGCTACGAGGGCGTCATCCGAGCCACCGACCTTCGCGACCGAGCCCGCGAGCTGTTCCGGCGCTAGCTGGGACGGACGCACTCACGGCTTCCTTGCTCGCGTATTTCCCGTTGGTTTCGCGTCCGTTGCCGCGCCGTTTCCAAGATTACGGCACCGTTGGAGATGGCACGATCTGGGTCGAGCCGGTCGAAGAAGTCATCCGCATCCGCACCGGCGAGCACGGCCCCGCCGCGGTGTAGGACAATCTTTCGCCTGACGGGCGTGCCTCTCTTGGGGCACGCCCGTTCTCGTCTACAATATCGTGTAGACGAAGGAGAGGCACGCCCATGATCAAGATGTTCGCGAGTGATTTAGACGGAACGCTGCTGAACGCACTGCATGAGGCGGATGGGACCATCCGCCGTGCCATCCGCGAGCTGACCGAGGCTGGCTTGCATGTGGTTCCCGCGACTGGACGCTCAACGTTGCCGATTGGCGAGCATGGCTTTACGGGCCTGGCGCTTGACGCCTGCTGCTCCAATGGGTCCATCGTGCGCGACAGCCATGGTGAGGTGCTCAAGACCTGGACCATCGATCCGCAAGTCACTGAGGAACTGCTCAAGGCGTTTCCGGACATTTGCTTTGATTGCTCCACGCCCGATGGCATGTACTCGAGCGGTTCGTTCGAGATGCATCAGGCGGGCTTTAAAAAGGACAGCCCCATCAAGCGTATTGTGATGCGCGGCATGCGTGCACGCGGCGGGTATCACGAGGAACAGTATTTTGACCAGTCGATCGGTGACATCCTGCGCCACGATGTGTGCAAGATCAACTGCCGCGTGACCTCGCCCGAGCTGGAGCGTGACCTTAAGGCATATCTTGCCGAGCGCTCGGACCATGTGGTCAACGCGCCGTTCGATCCGGTGATGTTCGAGATCACGGACGTGGCATGCAACAAGGGCGAGAGCGTGGCCTGGCTGGCGGGCTACTACGGTATTGCCGAGGACGAGGTCGCGGTCTATGGAGACGGCGGCAACGACATCGCCATGCTCAAGCGTTTCCGCCACAGCTACGCGACCAAAAACGGCAGCGATGCAGCCAAGGTCGCCGCGAGCGCAACTATCGGCAGCTGCATGGTCCACGCCGTCCCCAAACACATGCTCGCCACCATGCGCAAGCAAAACTCCCGCACCGTCATCGAATAAGGGACAAAGGGACTGTCCCTTTGTCACATCCCAAATATTGCCTTTACGTGTTGATACACACGGTGTGCAATAATACTCGCACTGTGCAATAGCGCACAGGCTGAGTAACAAGGAGGACGCTTGTCCCAGCTCGAGAAATGCGATCGCCGGTCCCTTCGCTCGCAGCGTGCCCTTCGCCAGGCACTTGCCAGCGAGCTTGCCGAAAGCGGCGACCTTTCGCGCATTAATGTCGCGTCGCTCACCGAGCGTGCTGGCCTTACGCGCCGCACGTTCTATTCGCACTATCGCGATATTCCCGACTTTATCAATCAAATCGAGGACGGCTTGCTGGCCGAGATCCGTGAGCGCATTGAGCTCATCACCTCAGCTCAGCTGCCCGATCTTTACCGTAACATTGACGAGCTCGAGCCGGCGCCCGGTTCGGTTGAGCTGCTGCGTTATCTTGCGGCCAACCGCGACTTAATCGGTGCGCTGCTGGGTCCGGGCGGCGACCAGGCCTTTATTAAAAGGATTATCGACACCGCGCGTGAGGCTGTGGTGCCGCGTGCGCAGACGGGCATTTTGGGCCTGGCGCTGGGCACGTTCTTTGACTACTACGTCACCTACGTCGTGAGCGCCGAGGTCGGCATGATTCAGCGCTGGTTTGAGCGTGGGCTCACCGAATCGCCCGAGGCCATGGCGCGCATTATGACGGTTATCGCCTTTGTGCGCCCCGGCGACCTGTATGGCCAACCCATCGATATCAACGTGCCGGAATACGGCATGAAGCTTTTGAATTTGCAGCTCGAGGACGCGGTCGACACCGCCGCAACCGTCGAGTCCAACAACTAAGAGGAGAGACAATGAGCAAACTCGTCGAGGGCATCAAGGACCGCATGGTTGCTGCCGCACGCGAGGCCGCGCCCGCCGTGGTGGACGCTGCGCAGAAGGCCGCGACCGCGGCAGCCGAGAAAGTTGCCGAGGCAGTTGCCGATGCCAAGAACGCGGCAGGGGAGGCGTCCGTCACTGGTGAGCCCGCTACCGCCGCTGAGCCCGTAGCCGCCGCCCACGCCCCCGAAGATGCAATCTTCAACCCCGAGAACGCTCGTGGCAACCTGCACCTGGGCATCGACGTGGGCTCCACCACCGTTAAGCTCGCCGTGCTCAACGACGACAACCAGATCGTCTACGCCAAGTACCAGCGCCATCACACCGACGTCCGTGCCTGCGCCCGCGACCTGTTCGAGGGTGCCGCGACCGTGCTGCCGACGGCCCAGATGACCTGCGCCATTACCGGCTCGGGCGGCCTGCTGCTGTCCCAGTGGCTCGACCTGGAGTTTGTCCAGGAGGTCATCGCCAGCAAACGCGCCGTCGAGACCCTCATCCCGGCCACCGACGTCGCCATCGAGCTGGGCGGCGAGGACGCCAAGATCATCTACTTCGACAACGGCATCGAGCAGCGCATGAACGGCACCTGCGCCGGCGGTACGGGCGCCTTCATCGACCAGATGGCAACCCTGCTGCACACCGACGCGAGCGGCCTCAACAAGCTCGCGGCCAACGCCACCACCATCTATCCCATCGCCAGCCGCTGCGGCGTTTTTGCCAAGACCGACGTGCAGCCGCTGCTCAACGAAGGTGCCCGCCCCGAGGACGTGGCTGCCTCCATCTTCCAGGCCGTCGTGACCCAGACCATCTCGGGCCTGGCGTGCGGCCGCCCCATCCGCGGCAACGTCGCCTTCCTGGGCGGCCCGCTGCAGTACCTCTCCGAGCTGCGCCACCGCTTCTACCTCACGCTCAACCTGGACGAGGAGCACCGTATCGTGCCCCAAAATGCCCACCTGTTTGTGGCGAGCGGTGCCGCCATGGCGCATGAGTCCAACAAGCTCAGCACGTTCCCGCGGCTCATCGAGGCCATCGATGCCCTGGGTGACACGCAGGGCGCCGAGGTCGAGCGCCTGGACCCGCTCTTTGCCACCGTCGAGGACTTTGCCGAGTTCAAGGGTCGCCACGACACCGAAGTCGTCCCCAAGGGCAAGCTCGACGGCTACACCGGCCGCGTGTTCATCGGTATCGACGCCGGCTCCACCACCATGAAGGCCGCGCTCGTGGGCGAGGACGGCCAGCTGTTGCACACCTGGTACGGCAACAACAACGGCGACATCCTGGGCACGGCCAAGGTCATCATGGCCGATTTCTACAACCACATCCCCGCCGGCTGTACCATCGGCCACGTGACCACCACGGGCTACGGCGAGGCGCTGCTCATCGAGGCCCTCAAGGCCGACTCCGGCGAGATCGAGACCGTTGCGCACCTGCGTGGCGCCAAGGCATTCCTGCCCGGCGTCGAGTTCATCCTGGACATCGGCGGCCAGGACATGAAGTGTCTGCGCGTTAAGGACGGCGTGATTGAGCACATCATGCTCAACGAGGCCTGCTCATCGGGCTGCGGCAGCTTTATCGAGAGCTTCGCCGTGTCTATGAACATGGACGTGCGCGCGTTTGCCGATGCCGCCATCCATGCCAAGGCCCCCGTCGACCTGGGCAGTCGCTGCACGGTCTTTATGAACTCGCGCGTCAAGCAGGCGCAAAAGGAAGGTGCCACGGTGGGCGACATCGCGGCCGGCCTGTCCTATTCCGTCATCAAGAATGCCCTGTTCAAGGTCATTAAGCTGCGCGACCCCAAGGAGATCGGCAGCCAGGTGATCGTTCAGGGCGGCACCTTTATGTCCGACGCCACGTTGCGCGCGTTTGAGCAGCTCACCGGCGTTCATGCCGTGCGTCCCGACATCGCCGGCTGCATGGGCGCCTATGGTGCGGCCCTGCTCGCCCGCGATCGCGCCGGCGCCGACGGCACCTCGACCATCCTTTCGGCCGAGGACATCGCGCACCTCACCGTGACGCAAAAGCATGTCCGCTGCGGCCGCTGCTCCAACAACTGCCAGCTCACCGTCAACGACTTTGGCGGCGGCAGGCGCTTCATTACCGGTAACCGCTGCGAGAAGGGTGCCGGCCACAAAAAGCAAAAGACCGAGGCGCCCAACCTCTTCAAAAAGAAGAACGATCTGCTCTTTAACCGCGAGGTGCTGAGCCCCGACGAGGCCCCGCGCGGCACCGTCGGCATCCCGCGCGCGCTCAACATGTACGAGAACTACCCCTTCTGGCACGCGTTCTTTACGCGCTTGGGCTTTAGCGTGCAGCTGTCCGACCAGTCGAGCAAAAAGACCTACCAGGCGGGCATCGAGTCCATGCCGTCCGAGAGCGTGTGCTACCCGGCAAAGATGAGCCACGGCCACGTTATGAACCTCATCGACCGCGATGTCGACTTTATCTGGATGCCGTGCGTGCGCTGGGAGCGCAAGGAGGACCCGACGGCCGGTAACTGCTACAACTGCCCCATCGTCATGAGCTACCCCACGGCGTTGGCGCTCAATATCGATGAGATTCGCGAGCAGAATATCGAGTTCCTGTACCCGTTTGTGCCCTATCATGACAAGACCGAGCTCAAGCGCCGTCTGTACCAGGTGCTCGCCGTCGACCGTGTGGCCGATGCGCAAGCCGGTCGCGGTCGCGTGCGTGGGCCCAAGATCACGCGTTCCGAGGTCGATGCCGCCGTCAACGCCGCCTTTGAGGCCGATGCGCGTTTCCACGAGGACATCCAGACCATGGGCGAGGAGGCTCTTAAGTGGGTCGAGGACCACGGCGGTCACGGCATCGTGCTCGCCGGTCGTCCCTACCATAACGACCCCGAGATCAACCACGCCCTGCCCGAGCTTATCTCAAGCTTTGGTTTTGCGGTCTTTACCGAGGATTCGCTCGCGCATCTGGTAAAGCCCGAGCGTCCGATTCGCGTCGTCGATCAGTGGATGTACCACAGCCGCCTGTACGCCGTCGCCCGTTTTGTGACGATGCGCAACGATTTGGACCTGATTCAGCTCAACTCCTTCGGCTGCGGCTTGGACGCCCTGACCACCGACCAGGTGCAGGAGATTCTGGAAGCCAGCGGCAAGATCTACACCGTGCTCAAGATCGATGAGGTGTCCAACCTGGGCGCCGCGCGCATCCGCATCCGCTCGCTCATGGCCGCGCTTAAGGACCAGGAGGCCGAGCGCTTGGCCGAGGCTACGGCAGCGGGCGAGGCCTACGAGCAGGGCGACGCCGCGCCGGTGGCGCCCTCCACGGATGTCCCCGCGTTCGCGAGCCGCAAGTACACGTTCGAGGCGCAGCGAGAGAGCGCCTCGACCGCGTGGCCCAAGGTGCCCTTTACCGAGCAGATGCGCGACGAGGGCTATACCATCCTGTGCCCGCAGATGGCGCCGATCCACTTTGACCTGGTCAAAGAGGTGTTCCGCGGTGCCGGCTACAACTTGGAGCTGCTGCCCTCGACCGACCACGATGCCGTCGAGGCTGGCCTGCGCTATGTGAACAATGACATTTGCTACCCGTCGATTCTGGTGACGGGCCAGATTATGGAGGCCATCGAGAGCGGTCGGTACGACCTGTCCAAGACCGCCGTGGTCATCAGCCAGACCGGCGGCGGCTGCCGTGCCACCAACTACATCGCACTCATCCGCAAGGCCCTGCGCGAGAGCGGTCACCCCGAGATTCCGGTGATCTCGCTTTCGGCCGTGGCGCTGGGCGAGGACAACCCCGGCTTTAAGATTACGCCGGCGCTGCTTAAGCAGGCAGTCTACGCGGTGCTCTTTGGCGACGTGATGATGCAGATGCTCTACCGCTGCCGCCCGTACGAGGCCACGCCCGGTGCCGCCAACGCGCTCTACGAGGAGTACATGGCGCGCGCCCGCAAGTTGGCGCCCAAGTTCAACCGCCACAACTACACCAAGCTGTGCCGCGAGGCCATCCGAGCGTTCGACACCATGCCGCTCGTGGGCGAGGGTACTAAGCCGCGCGTGGGCGTGGTCGGCGAGATCTTGGTCAAGTTCCATCCCACGGCAAACAACCACGTGGTCGATGTCATCGAGCGCGAGGGCTGCGAGGCCGTGGTACCGGGCCTGCTCGACTTCTTCCTCTACTCCATGAGCAACGCCGAGCTGCAGAAAGACGAGCTGGGAAGCTCTGCTACTACACGCGCGGGCATGCAAGCGCTCATCAAGCTTGTGGACTGGATGCGCACGCCGGTGGAGGAGATGCTCGAGAAGTCCCGCCGCTTCGAGGCGCCCGAGCGCATCGGCACCATGGCGGACAAGGCCCGTACGGTGCTTTCGGTGTGCAACAACATGGGCGAGGGCTGGCTGCTCACGGCCGAGATGCTCGACCTGATCGATCATGGCGCACCCAACATCATCTGCACGCAGCCCTTCGCGTGCCTGCCTAACCACGTGGTGGGTAAGGCCGTGATCAAGGAACTGCGCCGTCAGCATCCCGAGAGCAACATCGTCGCGGTGGACTATGATCCTGGTGCGTCCGAGGTCAACCAGCTCAACCGTATTAAGCTTATGATCAGCGTGGCAAAGGAAAACATGCGCGCCGGCAAGGGCTTTAAGCTCGAGAAGGTGGCGCCGCTCGCGATGGACGAGGTCACCGGCCAGATGCGTGCCCACGATGGCTGCGTGAGCTGCGGGCCGGCCAGCGAGGAGGCCGTCACATCGGTCGCCAAGCGTCTGGGACGCGGCATTAAGAAGTAGCTTGCCCGCTATGGGCTAGATATGAGACAAACGGGTGGCAGCCGTGCCGGCTACCACCCGTTTTTGCTGGACATATGTTGCGTAAACGCCCCAACTATCACCCTTTGCGAACTTAGATTTCGGAAGTATGCGGCAAAATCTGAATAGGCCGAGCACACCGGATATGTCCAAGCTCTGTACCTGCGGTTTTATTGGTGAAAAACCAGGATGTGCTCAAGAGTTCCGGAGTTTGCCGCATACTTTCGAAAATGACGTCTCGGTGGCACCATAAATTGCCCTTGAAGCCCTGAGATAATGAACATATGTAGCCGTTTGCCGCGAAATACCGCCCGTTTATAGAACCCAACCCCTGCGCGTGCCATCCTTACGGTTGAATAAATACACATCTATGGAATTACGTAAGAGAGGACCGTTCCATGAGCTACAAGACCGTTTGTGTTGCCGGCGGCGGCGTGTTGGGAAGCCAGATTGCCTTTCAGGCTGCCTACTGCGGCTTTGATGTAACGATTTGGCTGCGCAGCGAGGGCAGCATCGGCCGCACCCAGCCCAAGATCGATCACGTGCGCAAGGAGTACATCGCGGCAATCGAGGGCATGGCGGACGGTACGGGCGAGTGGTGCGCCGGTATCGCCGATGGCACCCAGCCCTTCGACAAGGAAGCGGCGCTCGCCGCCGTCGAGCGTGCCTACTCCACACTCAAGCTGGAGCTCGATCTTGCCAAGGCCGTGGCCGACGCTGACCTGGTCATCGAATCTATGGCCGAGGACGCCCAGGCAAAGATTGACTTCTACAAGAAGCTCGCCCCGGTACTCCCGCAAAAGACCGTCGTCGTGACCAACTCCTCCACGCTGCTGCCGAGCACCTTTGCCAAGTACACCGGCCGTCCCGAGAAGTACTTGTCGCTGCACTTTGCCAACTCCATCTGGAAGAACAACATGACCGAGGTCATGGCACAGGACCAAACCGACAAGCGCTACTTCGACGAGCTCGTCGACTTTGCCAACGATATCCGTATGCTTGCCCTGCCCGTCAACAAGGAAAAGAACGGCTACCTGCTCAATTCCATGCTGGTGCCGTGGCTGCTTTCGGGCCTTGACCTGTACGTTTCGGGCGTGAGCGATCCCAAGAGCATCGACCTCGCGTGGACGCGTGGCACCGGTGCCCCCAAGGGTCCGTTTCGCGTATTCGACACGGTGGGTATCCAGACGGCCTACAACATCGTCATGCAGTATCAGAAGGTGCCGGGCTTGGTGAGCCCGCTGCTCAAAAAAATGATGATGCCCTACAACTTTAAGGCTATGGCGTCCGTCCTCAAGAAAATGCTCGACGAAGGCAAGCTGGGCGAAAGCTCGGGCGAGGGCTTCTTTACGTACTAAAAATGATCTCTTGGGGGTGGAAGCGTTGGGGATCTACGGTAGTATGCGACAAAATCTGAATTGATCGGGCAAGAGCTGTAGCGCGCGTTGACGTTTGACCAATGGAGCGCAAAAATGCACCGTTCGCCGATACTCCTCTCGCGAGTGGTTGCCATATGGTTTGATGTTGGAAACATATGACTGCCGCCGGGCTGCGGGTGACGTTTGCTCTGATATCGGAGGTACCAAGTATGTTTCACGCTCCGTTAAACAAGTATCGGGCTGGTTAATATGGGCCGCCGTACTATCTCGATAACCCTTGCAGTGGTTTGCCTAGCTGTGCTCCTGGGCGCTATGGGGCAGTTCGCTATAAGTCGAGAAACATCCTATATGCGGGAATGTGCTTCCGAAGGCTTCGCCATTGATGGCTACTATCGGGATGACAAAACGAGTCGGGAAACCCTGGCTTTTCTTGAGGAGGACAACTGTCGATGGCAGCTGGTTGACCAAGACGGAATCTGCACAGACGGGCAGTTTAAGCGTACGGATGACCCCAACATTCTGGTATTAAAGAATGAAAACGGCGAAATATTCGGTACGGTCCACGTGGCGCATATTTCGCGCCGACGCGATCAGGGCTTGCTCTACCTATTTAGAGATACCAAGGTGACCCGTTTTTATCTGGTGAGCACCGATCCGGCGTTTATGGTGGAGTCTGGCGATGTCGATGCGGACAGTTGATTCACGGCAATAAAACGGCGAGCGGGGCGCGGGTGTGAACTGCACCACGCTATTTGCTCGCGTCCGTATCGCGTCTGCGCCTCGTCATAACTTGCGTCCGTGCGAGCGCTCATCCCGCGCCGGCATCACTTCACATCGAACTCCACGCGATCGAGTTCGGGCACATTGAGGTCGATGAGCTTGCGGGCAACACGACGGTCGTGCGCCCCAAGTGTCTCGCTTGTCGTCACATGGGCGACAACCTCGCGCTCGACGAGGCCCTCCTCCCCGCCTTCGGTGGCCGAGGTCTCGACGGCGACGGTGTAATCCTTAAAGCCCGGCAGTACCGCGGCAAGCTCGCGCGTAGTTTCGGTGACGCCATAGCCGTCCTGCACGCCGGCCTGCGCCGAGCCAATAGACCCCGCGGTCATAACGATGCAGGGGATGGCAAAGATCACCGTGCCCACGATGATGCGGCGGCGCACCTTGTGTGACAGCTCATCGACCTCGGCGTTTTCCTCGGCGGTCACAATACCGTCGCCGTTGAGGTCACGCTTGAGCGGTACACGTAGAAGAAGCAATACGGCTTCGGCCGCCAGCGCGATAAAGACAACGTTGATGCCAAATTCGTAGAGCGCCGAGAGAAACAGCGACCCGCTCGCGATGGCGATGCCGTAACCCGCCGCGCACAGGGGCGGCATGAGCGCGGTTGCCACGGCCACGCCCGCGATAAGCGTCGCGGGCTCCTGGTCGCGCGAGTTGCCCAGGCCTCCGGCAAAGCCACCCGCGAGCGCGACGGCAAGATCCCAGACGGTGGGTGTCGAGTTGTCGATGATAGCGGCCGTGGTGGTGCCGAGCGGTGAGAGCTTAAAGTACAGCGTGGACGTGATCAGGCAGAAGGCCATCTGCAACGCGAGACCGGCAATGGCCTCGACGGTAATCTCGCGGTCGAGCGTGGCGATGCCATATGCCATGGCAAGGACCGAGCCCATGAGCGGGCAGATGAGCATGGCACCTACAATGGCGATATCCGAGTCGATATCGAGGCCGATGCTCGCGATCAACATGGCAATGATCAGGATGCATAAGTGCGAGCCAGTCAGGCGCGCCCCGTTTACAAAGCGCTTGCGAATCACGTGATAGGGCGCGCGTCCCTCGCGAATGTTGAACGCCTGCTTAAGGAAACGGGTAGCATTCTCCATGGCCTCGCTGTGTGCAGGGCGTATACCGTGACGACGATGATGACGCTCGCGCAGCCGCTTGATCTGTTGTTTGTCGAGTTCCATGCTTACCTCGTTTAGCTTCTGAGCCGCTTCTTGCGTCTGTCGTCTTTACTCTACACCGCGTTAGGCGAGGTGTCAGACAAGGTTTGTTGACCTGGAAGTCAGGCCAATCGACATGGCTAAAACGCCGTGAGGATCATAAGAATCAAATAGACAAAAAAGCGCGGGGCCGGTTTGATTCCGACTCCGCGCTCTGCGCTGGTGCGTTGTTGTTCGGCCTACCCCAGCAGGCTCAGACCAACAGAGACAAACGCCAGAATAACGCCGACGATGGACTCGCCGCCGAGCAGGCCGCTGGCGACAACAAGGCCCTGTTCCTGGAAGGCGGCGTCCTTGGCAGCCTTCTCCTCGTCCGAAAGACCAGCGGTGGCGTCGCGGTGGGCGGACCACTTGTCGTAGGCGAGCTTAACGCAGGAGCCCAGGAAAGCCGTGAGCGACATATAGAACGGCAGGTACACGCCCAGGCCGATCATCATGGCTGGAATGCCGAGCCAGTACATGACGATACCGGCGATAAAGCCGCCTGCGAACCACGGCACACTCGGGATGCCCGAGACCATGGTGGCGACGACGCTTGCCTGTGCGGCAACGAAACTCTTGTCGGGACCAAAGGCGTCCGGACCATAGGCGGTGACGAGCGCGACCATGACGGCGGCAGCGACCAGGGCGCCCACGATGCCGCCGATGGCCTGGCCGACCCACTGTGCGCGCGGGTTGGTGCCCAGCACGGCGCCGGCCTTAAAGTCGTTCATGACGTCGCCCGCAAGGCCGCACGCTACGGCCACGATGCCGGCGATAAAGAACAGCTTGACCTGAGCGAGCTGCGCGAAGGCGGCAACGATGAGCATGACGATGAGGCCGAAGATCTCCATGGGGTCGATGCCCGTCTGGCCGCAGCTCTGCGCGCTCATGATGGTGGTGACAAAGGTGAACAGCGTGACGATGACGGCCGGAACGGGGCCAAGGTCGAGCACGATGGCGATGATCACGGCGATGGCGGCAGCGCCCAGGCCGATGATACCGGCGTCGAGCTTAAGGGAGCCCGAGATGAGCGACTGCTCGTCGGTGTCGGTGGAGCTGTCGGCGGCGAGGCCGCGGACGATACCGGCGACCTGCGGCAGGATGTCCTTGAGGACGACGGCGACGCCAAAGCCTATCATAAGGCCCATACCCAGGGACTTAACAATGCCTTGTGCGGTCATAACGTCAAACAGACCGGTAGCGGTGCCGCCGACAATGATGCCAAAATTGCCCAGTAGCGCGCCGGCAAACCAGAATGCGACCGGGGCGAAGCCCACGAGGAAGCCGACGGACAGCAACATGGGCGAGTTGTAGATGGCAAAAGTCACGCCGGGGATATTGAGCGTGCACAGCATGCTGGGCACCACGCCCAGGGCGTCGCGAAGCACGCTATAGATGCCGGCGACGGCCATGGAGCCAAAGAGCTGCTTGCCGGTCTTGCCGCCGGCCTCGGTAGCGCGCAGGGTCTGAGCTGCGGCGTTGCCGGTGGGGAACTCCAGCGCGGCATCCACGATAAAGTGACGGTGGATGAGCGCTGTCGCCAGAAGGCCCAAGATGGTGCCGGCGAGCGCCACGATAAACATGTCGAGCCAGCTGATCTGGTCGGCATAGCCCAGCATCCAAGCGCCCGGGATGGTAAACGCTAGGCCGCCGGCGACCATGGCGCCCGCAGACATGATGGTGTGGGTGACGTTGGCCTCGTTGAGGCTGGCGTTGCCCATGAGTTTCAGGAAGAACAGCGAAATGACGGCAGCGAAAATGATCGGCCAGGGGAGGGCGCCCATCTTGAGGGCCGTGTAGGCCGAGCTTGCCGTGATGATCACGCAGCCAAGGACGCCGATGACGACGCCGCGCAGCGTGAGTTGACCGCGCATCGAGGTGCGGTTCGAGGGATTGCTCATATAGAACTCCTTTGCGTATATCCGCTTCCCCCGGGAGCGCCGCTACGGATACGGCGCGGGAAGTCGGGTTACCAAGGGCCGCCGCGTGAGCTCGCGCACGACCGCGCACCAGTATAGCCGCAAGTTAGTCATTTTGGGATGACTGGTTTAGGTAGGCGATATACTGCTGGGCAGACGAAAGGAGCGCCGACGATGCTTAATGGGTGCGCATATATATTGACGGTCGACGTGGGCAACACGTTCATTCGCTTTGGCCTGTTTGCCGAGGATTCGGCCGCGGCGCAGGAGCGCCCGCTTGCGACATGCGAGATCACGACGCCGTCGAGCATTACGGCCGACGAAGCGCGCATGCGACTTATGCAGGTCATGGGCGCGCTCGCCGCCGATGCAGGTGTGCCCGGGGTGCTTGCACCCGCCGCGGCCGTGCTGAGCTGTGTAGTCCCGGCGCTCGAGCGCCCGTGGAAGGCGGCACTTTCCCGCACCTGCACGGGGCGCGTGCTCACCGTGGGGCCGGGACTTAAGACCGGCATACCCGTGCACTACGACGATCCGGCCGAGATCGGCCCCGACCGCATCGCCGATGCCGTGGCGGCCCGCGCCGTCTACGGCTCGCCGTGCATCGTGATTGACCTGGGCACGACGACCAATATCGAGGTCATCGACGTGCACGGTACCTTTGTGGGCGGCGTTATCGCGCCAGGCCTGGCCCTCGGCGCCCGTTCGCTTTCGGCGGCAGCAGCGCGCCTACCCCAGGTTGAGCCCTCGGCGCCAACGCACGTCATCGGACGCAACACGCGCGAGGCCATGCGCTCGGGTGTGGTTTTGGGCGAGGTAGCCCGCATCGACGGAATGCTCGACATGGTGCTTGCCGAGATGCGCGCGACCAAGGCTGCGGGGGAGGGCGATGTGCCCATCGTCATTACCGGCGACGATGCCGAGGCACTTGCGGCGCTGGTCGGCCATAGCCTGACGGTAGACGACGCGCTGACGTTGCGGGGTCTCGCCGAGCTCTACCGCATCAACCAAAAGCCCCGCCGCGCGTAGGGCGAGGGGCTGGTGGGATAAGCGCCCCTACCTTTCACCTGCTACAATGGGCCAAACTATTGCGATTGCGGAGGTGTCTGCCATGTCGGACGATCTTCATCAAACCGCGTCGGGCAAGCGCCGCGACGTTATTAGCTGGGACGAGTTCTTTATGAGCGTGGCCATCGCCGCGCAGCGCCGCAGCAAGGACCCCAACACGCAGGTGGGAGCGTGCATCGCCAGCACCAACCACCGCATCCTTTCGGTGGGCTACAACGGTACGCCCTCGGCGCTCAACGACGACTTTTTCCCGTGGGGCACGAGCGACGACCCGTTGCAGGACAAGCACAACTACGTGGTGCATGCCGAGGCAAACGCCGTGCTCAACTACCGTGGCTCGCTCAAAGATCTTGAGGGTTCCACGGTCTACGTCACGCTGTTCCCGTGCCACGACTGCGCCAAGATTTTGGCGCAGGTGGGCGTGGGCGAGGTTGTCTACCTGGACAACAAGTACGCCGACACCGACGACGGCCGCATCAGCCGCCGCATTCTCGACTCCTGCGGTATTAGCTACCGCCAGGTTATCGTCGATGTTCACATCGGTACCGAGGGGCAGGCTCAGCAGTAGCGCGTGACAATGCCAGCTGGTAACAACAGACAGCTAAAAGATCCCCGTCCCAAATTGACTGCTCGTGAAAGTCGTGTCCGCGCGCATGGATGGCTCGTGAGCGGGTACATGGCTGTAGTAACATAGCCCCTGTCCGCGGGCGTGCCCGCGTTATTGTGAGAAAGGAGCCCCTGTGGCTGTTAACGAAGAGCTGCTTAAGAAGGTTCTTGAGGAGATCCGCCCCAACCTGCAGGCTGACGGCGGCGATATGGAGTATGTGGGTGTTGACGACGAGGGCGTCGTCAAACTGGAGCTGCAGGGTGCCTGCGCCGGCTGCCCTATGAGCGCGCTGACCCTGTCCATGGGTATCGAGCGTATCCTCAAGGAGCATGTGCCCGGCGTTACCCGTGTCGAGCAGGTTAATGCCTCCGGCGAGACCGACGACCTGTACGACGAGTACGCGCCGTTCTAAGATGCGAAAGCTGCGGACGGCATACTCCGCATAGACGTTACGCCCAAATATGCGGCTGCGAGCGCAAGGCCCGCGGCCGCATTTGTATGTAGGGAGTAGGAGGGTCGACATGCTCAACGACTTCTACCATATGCTTGATCCCGTCGCGATTTCGGCGGGGCCCATCACGATTTACTGGTATGGTCTGGCCTATGTGGTCGGCGCCCTGCTCACGGCGGTCGTCATGTACCGCACGCAGCGTCGCTGGGGCTTTAACATCACGATTGACGACCTGACGAGTGTCGTGGTCGGCGTGGTCTTTGGCCTCATTATCGGTGCGCGCCTGTTCTACGTCGTCTTTTACGGTGATGGCTACTACTGGGCGCACCCGCTCGAGATCTTTGCCACCAACGAGGGCGGCATGAGCTTCCATGGCGGTTTGGTGGGCGGCATTATCGGCGGCATCATCGTGTGCCGCATGTATAAGCTCGACGCATGGACTTTGGCAGACCTTGCCGTCATCGGCGCGCCGCTGGCCTTGTGCCTGGGCCGTTGTGCCAACTTTGTCAACGGTGAGCTGTGGGGCAAGCCGACCGATCTGCCCTGGGGTGTGGTCTTTGGCGGGACTGCGGGCGATATGCCGCGTCACCCCTCCCAGCTCTACGAGGCATTTCTTGAGGGCATCGTGCTCTTTTGCATTCTGCAGGTGCTCAGCCGCAAAAAGCCGCTGCTGCCTCAGGGTACGTTTATGGGCGTGTTCGTGATGGGATACGGCATCGTCCGCTTCCTCGTCGAGTTCGTGCGCGTGCCCGACGCCCAGCTTGGCTATCTGCTGGGCGGCGTCATCACGATGGGGCAGCTGCTGAGTCTTCCGCTCGTGATCGCCGGCCTGGCGCTCATCATCTTCGCGCGACACCGCAACCGTCCCCAGCGCATCTACCTCGACGCCTAACCACCACAAAGGGGACACAGGCACCTTTGTGGTGGTTTTGCTGAGTTTGATAGGTTTCTAGAAAGGCTTTCGGACTGTGAAGGATTCCGATCTCTCCACAACGGCTGCGCGCGACGCTGCCCGCATCGTCTGGTTTAAGCGCTACCCCGCCAAGCAGACGCTCATCGCATTTCTGCTCGCGCTGTTGGCGACCACGGCGTTTTCCATCGATCCCGTCCCGGTGTCGAGCAACGCAGTCTTGGCGATTGACCCCAAAGCCTCGGGCATGCTGTACGTGTGCTACGAGGTGCTCCTCTCGTTTGCCGGCCATACCGACGCGGTCATGCTGCTTGCGCTTGCCTGCCTGCTCACGCTGCCGTTTCGCTACGTGTTCTTTGGCCGTGGCGACACCTGGCGCCCATCGATTATTCTGCCGTCGCTGTTTTTCGCCATCTGCATGGTGTTCGGCCGCAGCTACGACCTTATCGACTCGGCCGAGATTGTTCTTGGCGACAAGGCCCGCATCATCTGCGCCTGGATTGGCGGCGCGGGCTGGATGCTCCTAGCGATCGTGGCCTTCTATCTGGCTTTTGAGTGCCTGGATTGGCTGAGCTCTCGGCGCATTCCGTTTTCCGAAGCGCACTTTGGCCGCGTATGGCGTGTGGCTCACGCCGTGCTCTCGGTCCATCCCTTTGCCGGGCCCTTCCTGGTGCTTATGATCGCCTGGGCGCCCACGCTCATCGCTTCGCTGCCCGGCCTTTTTATGGGAGATACGGGTGCGCAGATTCGCCAGTGGTTCAACTATCCCAATGGCACGAGCGACTACCTGCGCCTGCTCAACCCCAACGTGCTGCTCAACGGGCACCATCCCGTGGTGCACACGGCCATTATCGGCTCGTGCGTTCAGCTGGGGCTTTCGCTGTTCAACAGCGCTAACGCGGGCCTCATCATCTATACCTGCGCTCAGTTTGTCATCACGGCTGCCTGCATGGCCTATTCCATTTCGTCGCTGCGCAAACTGGGCGTGAGCCTGCCGGTTCGCGGTACGATCCTGCTGTTCTTTGCGTTTATGCCGATGTTCTCTAACTACGCGGCGTTGCTCACCAAAGACGTGCTCTTTGCCGACGCGTTTTTGGTGCTGCTGATACAGACCGTCAAGCTCGTGGCATGTGGCTTGCCCCGTCGTGATGCCAATGTCGAGCGAGCGGGCGAGAAAGCCCCCGTGCTCTTTGCGCGCCACGACTGGCTGTTGCTTGCGCTGGCTGCCATGGGTTCCACGTTTTTGCGCAATGGAGGCCTGGTGTTTCCCCTGGCGGCATGTGTAATCGCGGCGGCGTTTTGCGCATGGGATGTACATGTCGCTCGTCGTGCGGCTAAGCAGACGGGCACCGCGGTCTCATGCGCCACACCGCGCTTCCGCTGGGTTGGCGTTCTCGCGGTGCTCGCGCTCTGCCTTGCCTCTAATATGTACTTCACCAAGGTCTTTATGCCGGAGCACGATATCACGCCTGGTTCCAAGCGCGAAATCCTCTCGATTCCGTTCCAACAGACGGCTCGTTTCGTCCAAAAGCACGACGGCCTCAACTCGGGCGTCAACCCTACGGTTAAGGAGGACGGCACTATCGTGGAGGCACCCTGCGACGGTTTGGTGACCGACGAGGAGCGCGTCGTGATCGATCGCGTGCTCAAGTACGAGAACCTGGGCCGCCGCTACAATCCCGACAAGTCCGATGCCGTCAAGAACTGCTTTAACGAGTACGCCTCGCAGGAGGACATCAAGGCCTATTTTGAGGTCTGGGCGCAGATGTTCAAAAAGGATCCCGAGTGCTATATCTCGGCGCTCATCAATAACTATTACGGCTACTTTTATCCGAGTGCCCGCGATGCCTGGGTCTACAGCACGGCGCGTAGTGCCGAGATCATGGCGCGTCCCGACAACCTCAAGTACTTCGACTTCCATCCGGTTGACAGCAACGTGGTGCGCTGGTGCGACCACCTGATCAATCTGTACCGTGTGGCGGTGCAGCGCATCCCGTTTATTTCGCTCACCATGAGCTCGGCCACCTATGTGTGGATTATGATCGCCGTGGTGGTCTACCTGCTGCGTCGTCATTCATGGCGTGCGCTGGCGATCTGGGTGCCGCTGTTGGGCGTGCTCGCCGTGTGCCTGATTGGTCCGTGCAACGGCTCGACCTACATGCGCTACCTGTATCCGGTCATCGCCTGCATGCCCTTCGCCATCGGCGCCACCGTCACCCGCAGTGACTTCCTCTGGTCCTAACCTGGTGCATTGGGGTCAGGTTTCTTTGCTGCACCAAAGGGGCCATCATCACGACGCCTTCATTTTGGGGTTTATCTTGCAGGCCAGTAGGTATATCATAACGACGTTTGTTTATATTGCCCGAGCATCTGCGCTGGGCTTTAGGTCGAAACCGATAGGAGACACGTATGTCCGGACACTCTAAGTGGGCCACAACCAAGCATCGTAAGGGCGCGCAGGACGCCAAGCGTTCCGCCCTCTTCTCCAAGCTCAGCCGCAACATCACCGTTGCTGCCCGTCTCGGCGGTGACCCGCTGCCCGAGAACAACGCCAGCCTCGCCGCTGCCGTTGCCAAGGCCAAGGCTCAGTCCATGCCTAAGGACAAGATCAAGTCCGCTATCGACAAGGCTTTTGGTTCGGGTGCTGACGCCGCCGTCTACGAGAACATCGTGTACGAGGGCTACGGTCCCGCCGGTGTCGCCGTCTACGTCGACTGCCTGACCGACAACCGCAACCGTACCGCCGCTGATGTCCGTTCCGCCTTCTCCCACGCTGGTGGCAACCTGGGCACCTCCGGCTCCGTCGCCTTCCAGTTTGAGCGCAAGGGCCAGATTGTCGTCGCCAAGGAGATCCTGGACGAGAACGCCAAGAAGGAGACCATGATCGCCAACGGTGCTGCCGGTGACGAGGATGAGTTCATGATGGCCATCGCCGAGGCCGGTGGCGAGGACTACGAGGATGCCGGCGAGGAGTGGATCGTCTGGACTGCTGCCAACGACGTCATGGCTGTCTCCAAGGCGCTCGAGGAGCAGGGCGTCCAGGTCAAGGGTTCCGAGACCACCATGGTCCCGACCACCCCGACCGAGGTCTCTGGTACCGACGCCAAGAAGGTCCAGCGCCTCATCGACCGTCTTGAGGAGCTCGACGACGTCCAGGACGTCTACAGCACCATGGACATGACCGACGAGGTCATCGCTGCCCTCGAGGAGGAGTAGCGCCCGCACGGATTGAGCCGTGCATATCTGGGCATAATGAAGCGAGCATGCAAGCCTCGTGGAATAGATGAGCCGGATCCGCGTGCGTAGAGCACCGGACCCGGCTCTTTTATAATGATGCGAACCGTTTTGCATTCTGTGGATCGAGATTTGAAGGGAGCGCCGCATGCGCGTGCTCAAACGAGCCCTAGCGATCGTATATCTTGCCGCCGCCGTCGTGGCGCTGGGCACGTTGGTCTGCCAGTTTTGGGGGCCATATACCTACCGCTTTATGCTGCTGATGCGCGACCCCATGCCGCGCATCGTCGTCACGGCGTGCGCCGGCGTCGTGGCGATCGGCGTGCTGGTAAGCTTTTTCCGCCTGATGTTCGCCCGTCGCGAACCGTCCTGCGTGCATCCGGCGGGGGAGCGCAATATCGAGGTTACCCTTGCGGCGCTTTCTTCGTGCGCCAGGGCTGCAGCCGAGCGTGACGACCGCGTGATGGTCGAGCATGTCGAGGCCCGCGTCCAAGGCTCCGACGATTCGCACGTCCGTTTTAAGGTCGAGGCCATCGCGCTCGATGATAAGGACGTTGCCGCTCTTGCCACCTCGATGCAGCAGCGCATCGAGAAGGCCTGCGACACCATGCTCGGCACGCCGGGTACGACCGCGCGTGTCCGTTTTTTGCCGTCCAAGACTACCGTCCAGACCGTGGAGGTTTCCGGTGAGTGATACCAATCAAGATAAGACCGCTCGTACGCCGCGCCTGACGATTGACCAGAGCGCCACGTCGGCGAGCGAACCTGTTGATTCCAAAGCAGAGGCAACCGAGTTACAAGACGCGGCAGCCGCGGATTTTGACGAGGCCATGGGTCTCATCAAAGGTACGGGCGCTGCTATCTGGAGCTACGCCGTGCGCCACCCCAACACTACGCTCGGCGCCGTGGCAGGCTTTATCCTCGCCGTGCTGGTACTTACGTTGGGCCTGTGGGACACGCTCGTCATCGCATTCTTTGTGCTGATCGGCGCCGTGATCGGCCAGATTCGCGACGGCGAGAACGGTATCGTTAACTTCTTCGGCCGTCTGTTTAGCGGCCGCTAATATGTATTCGACTGTCGCATCCGTGGCAGGCATAAGGAGGAACCATGGCTTTTAACACGAAGGTCGATGTGGCCGATACCGAGCTCGAGACGAGCGAGGCCGTCGCCGCCGAGGCGGAGGACGTAACGCTCGAGGACGAGGCGCTCGTCGAGGCAGAGTCCGAAGACGAGGCGGACGAGGATGACGAGGAAGCGGACGAGTCCGAGGACTCGCTCACCTATTCCAACGGCGTGATCGAGAAAATCGTCGCCATGGCCACCCGCGAGGTGCCGCACGTTCTGGGCATGAAGGGTAACCTCATGCACTTTGTGCAGGAGCAGTTTGGTGCCGAGAACCTGACCAAGGGCGTGACGGTCGAGGTCACCGACGACAATCGCGTGGTCGTCAACATCTCCGTCATCATCGAGTACGGCGCCTATGCGCCCGCGATCTTCGACGATGTCAAGGCGCGTGTCACCGAGCGCCTTGCCGCGATGACCGGCCTTGAGGTGGCGGGCGTCAACCTGCGCATCGAGGACGTCATCACCCCCGAGGAGTACGAGCATCGCACCAGCCAGCACGAATAACCTTCCAAAAAGGGACAGGTTTGTTTTGGCAGGTTTTATCTGCGAAAACGTTAAACGGCCGACCGCGCAAGCAAAAGCGTGGCCGGCCGTTTCTGTACGCTCCCGATGTAGTCATACCGCTCGTCTAACTAAGGGTTGCAATCCCCACGTTCCGCGTTACTCTAATGGGCGCATTGTTTCCAAATTGTTAACGAGGGGTTGCCGTAATGGCCGACGAGCACGAAACAGAAAGCAAGGCATGGGCAATTGAGGCCGCCGCGGCAGAGGCGGCGTCGCGTGCTGCCGAGGAGGCGCATCGTCCTCCCGTAGTGCCGATGGAGCGCGTGGTCGATCGCGATGTTATCGAGCGGGGCGAGCGCGCTGGTCGCAAGCGCAGCCAGGAGCCGGGCTTTCCGCGCTTTTTTGCCGAGCTCAATTTGGGCCTGATCCTCACGGCCTTTGCCATCGTCGCGTTTAAAACACCTAATCACTTTGCTTTTGGCGGCACCTCGGGCGTGTCGGTCATTCTGTCCACGCTGTTCCCGACCCTGCCCGTCGGCGTCTTTATGTGGATTATCAATGCGGTGCTCGTCATCCTGGGCTTTATCTTTTTGGAGCGCAAGGCAATCCTGTGGAGTGTCTTTGCCTCGTTTGCGCTGTCCGCCTATGTTTCGCTGTTTGAGCTCTTTATTCCGACCGATGTCTCGATGACGGGCGATATGTGGCTCGACCTGTGCTTTGCCGTGATTCTGCCGGCGCTCGGCAGCGCTATCGTCTTTGATATTGGTGCCTCGACGGGCGGCACGGACATTCTCGCCATGATCCTCAAACGTCGCACGACGCTCGAGATTGGCCGCGCCCTGCTACTGGTCGACATCGGCATCGTGACCATCGCGGCCTTCTTGTACGGCCCGCGCGTCGGTCTGTACTGCGTGCTCGGCCTGTTTGCCAAGACGCTCGTGGTCGACAAGGCCATCGAGAGCATTCACCTGCGCAAAGTCTGCACAGTCATTTGTTCCGAGCCCCTTAAGGTCGAGGAGTTTATCGTCAAGCATCTCAACCGCACGGCAACGATCAGCCGCGGCTACGGCGCCTTCTCGGGCAAGTGCGTCACGGTGATCATGAGCGTGCTGAGCCGTCGCGAGGCAGTGCAACTGCGCCGCTATACCCGCGAGATTGACCCTGGCGCCTTCATCACCATCGTCGATAGCTCCGAGATTGTCGGCAAGGGTTTCCGCGGAACGAACTAACGCAGACGTATTCAACGAACCGCCTGCTGGCGCCGTGTACCTTGCAAATCGGTCATCTTTGAGTATTTGACCCCACATTGGGCAATAATGATGCTAAAGACATCGTTTGCGATCCAAGTGATTCGCTCAAGATACGAAGGGATGATTCTATGTTCTGCTCGCAGTGTGGCGCCCCCATGGGCGATAACGACAAGTTCTGCGGCGCGTGTGGTGCTCCTAATGCCGGTGCCGCTGGACCCGCTCCCCAGGGACAGCCTCAGCCCCAGCAGTTTGTTCCGCAACCGCCCGTGGCGAATGCGCCAAAGGGCTGTGTGGCTCAGGCGTTCCAAGATATGACCAAGACTCCGGGTGTGCTTCAGCGTGTATGCCAAATCGCGTTTTTGCCGGCGCTGATTTGCGTTGTGTCGGTGCTCGTGTTGTTTATTCCCGTTATTGGCGGCATTGCGGCTGCCATCGGCTTTTTGGCAGCTTGCATTGCGAGCGTGTGCGGTTCCGGCTTTGGTATCGAGTGGGGCCGTGATCTTTCGCTCAAGGTCGATGACGGCATGGACCGTCCACTCATGCGTTCCACGTCGTTTGGCCTCGGAGTCTTTTCGAGCGTTATCTCGGTCGTGCTCGAGGTTATCGCTGCCATTCCCGTTATCGGTGTAGTGCTTTCGCTGGTGGAGAGCGTGGTAATTGGCGCCGCGGGCTCGTATTCGTATTACGGCTCCTATGCACTCGAGGCAGCGCTGTTTGGCTCGCTTGGCCTGCTTGTCCTGGCTATGATTGCCACGGCGGTCTTGGGGGTCTTCTTTAAGATGTTCGCCGACATTGCCGTGATGCACTTTGCGGTGACCGGTCGTGTCGAGAGCGCGTTTTCGCTCGACAAGGTCTGGGCGGCGTTTAAGCACAACAAGACCAAGCTGTTCTGCGCTTCGTTCCTTCCCGAGTTTTTGACGGGTCTGGTCGCCAACGTTGTCACATGGATCCTGACGCTCGTCTTCGGCGCCATTGCCTCTGTCGGTATGTATAGCTACTACTACCGTCCTTCGGCTATTGAGGCGCTTGTTACCGGCGGTGGCATCACGCTCGTATTGTTCTTGGTGCTGACGGCGTTTGTCACGGTATTCCTTACGGTCTTTGGCAAGATGCTCAAGCATCGTGCCGTTGGCTATTGGGTAGCGCGTTATGCAGCTGAATGGGCTGATGAGGATAAGGATGACGTCCTGACCTTTGTGCTGCCGTTTGAGAAGAAGTCTGCTCCGGCTGGTTTTAGCACCGACGCAGCGCCCGTATCCGATTCCGCTGCGGCGCCTGCGCCCGAGCCCGAGCCCGAGCCCGCGCCCGAGCCCGTGCCTGAGCCTGAGCCTGAGCCCGCGCCCGTGCCTGAGCCCGAGCCTGCGCCAAGCTCCGACGAGGACCCGCAGGACGAGTAACCCTGCCACCTGCCATTTGGGGACGGGGTAGAAACGGTAGAAATAGCGCTTGACAAATAAGCGGGGACGGACGTGCCGAAGCGTCCGCCCCCGCTTTGATATCGCGATGCGGCTATGACTGCGAGATGGTCGTGGATCGACTACTCGTCGCGCTTCTCCTCGTGGCGAGCAGCAGCCCGCGCATCGTGGATGCCCTTGATGGCAGCATGGCGGGCGGTGCGGGCGTCGTGCATGGCGTCGCGGGCCTCGGCGGCCGTTGCCTTGGCAGAGCGCAGCTTGGCGGCCAGGTCGGGATTGGTCTCGGCAACCGCGGCGATCGTGGGGCCGTCGAGCTCTTCTTGCGTGGGCTCGGCCAAAAAGTCGATGGCATACTGGGCGGCTACCATGGAGCCCTTGGCGAGCACGCTCTCGTCGATCTTGTAGAAGCAGGAGTGCTGGGCATAGGTGGCGCCGATCTGGGGGTTGCGCGTGCCAACAAAGGCGAGCACGCCCGGCACACGGCGCAGGTACTCCGAGAAATCCTCGCCCGAAAGCGTGCCGCGGTAATGGCCCTCGCCTGCGGGGCCCAGGCACTTGAGCACAGCTTGGCGGCAGCGCTCGCTCGAGGCGGCATCGTTTTCGACCTTGTAGTTGGCGATGGTGTAGTCGGTGAGTTCGGCCTCGGCGCCTAGTGCTGCTGCGGTGTGCTCCACGATGCGGCGCATAAGCTCGGGCATCTCCTCATGCGTCTTGTCGCCATAGGTGCGCACCGTGCCGGCGAGGTACGCCGTGCCGGCGATAACGTTGCGCGCGGTGCCGCCGTGCAGTTCGCCGACGGTGATGACGGCGGGTTCGTAGGGGCTAATCTCGCGCGAGACGATGGTCTGCAGGGCGTTGACGATCTCTGCCGCCACCATAACGGCGTCGTGGCCGCGCTGGGGCATGGCACCGTGGCACGAGGTGCCGCGAACGTCGATGCGGAACCAGTCGGTATTGGCCATGCGCGGGCCGGGCTCGCAGCTCACGGTGCCGGCGTCGACCTCGCTCCAAATGTGAGCGGCATAGGCGCCATCGACACCATCGAGCACGCCGGTGCCGATCATGAGCTTGGCACCCTGGCCGTTTTCCTCGCTGGGCTGGAACACGATGCGGACCTCGCCGTGAATGTCATCGGTCATGTGGCGCAGGATCTGCAGCGTGCCGAGCATCATGGCGATGTGGCAGTCGTGGCCGCAGGCATGCATGCAGCCCTCGTTGACGCTGGCGAACTCCTCGCCGGTCTGCTCGGTGACAGGCAGGGCGTCGATGTCGGCGCGCAGCAGGATGCGGCGGCGCGGCGTGCCGTCCTCGCGGTAGGCGTCCGGCGCGGTACCGCGAAGCGTCGCCACCAGGCCCGTCTTGAGTGGACGCTCGTAGGGGATATTCATGGCGTCGAGCTGGTTGGCGATGTCGGAGGTCGTGCGCTCCTCGGCAAGGCTCAGCTCCGGGTGCTTATGGAAGTGCCGGCGCTGCTTGATGATATAGGGTTCAAACTCGGTAGCGATATCTTTGATGGCTGCGGTGACGTCGTCAGCCGCGCGAGCCTCGGTCGCCGCCATAATCTGCTGTGCCTTGGTCTTCGTCATGGTCGATTTGCTCCTTGCTGGGTTGATCGCAAAATCGTACAGGCTCTCTCCAGTATGCCACCTGCCGCTAGGGCTGGTAAAGTTGCCGTTTGCCGCTTGGGGTTTTGTTACAAGGGCGGGGGAGTACACTCGGGGGTGTTGAATTTCCTGCCAGAGATGGGGATGCCCATGCAACATATCGATCGGATTATCCGCTCCAAGAACGTCTTTACCGCGCAAGACGGCATTGATACCGTCCGCGAGCTGGCGATTGCCATCGCAGGCGACCGTATCGTCGCAGTCGGTGCGCCCGATGACGTGATTGCCGCCGCGCCTGCCGCCACGCCGGTTATCGACTACGGCGAGCAGTTTGTCTGCCCCGGTTTCCACGATGCGCACCTGCATTTCTTCCATACTTCGGTTGGCTCCTCGCCGTACATGCTCATGGATATGGGCACGTCCGAGGCAGCATTGGTGCAGCATGCGCTCGAGTTTTCCAAAGGCTTGCCAGATGACGCCTGGGTCGTGACCCAGGGTTGGCGCGATTACCGCTGGGATCCGCCCGAGCACCCTACCAAGGCCTCCCTCGATGCGGCATTTCCCGATCGTCCCTGCGTTATGTACTCGGGCGACGGGCACACGCTGTGGCTCAACAGCCGCGCACTCGAGGCGCTCGGCGTTACGCGCGACAGCGAGCCTCCGGCGGGTGGCAGTTACGACAAAGATGCAAATGGCGAGCTTACGGGTATCGCCCACGAGGCGGCTGCTATGCAGCTGCTGCCGCGCTGCCTGGAGTGGCTGGGCGAGGACCGCATCGCGAGCGCTTACGCCGACCAGATGAAGCGTATGGCCGAGCAAGGCATCACCTCAATCTGCGATATGTCGCTCATGCCCATGCCGGGCTGCGACTTTATTCGCGACGATGTTTACGACAAGCTGCAGGCCTCCGGCAAGCTGGGCATCCGCGCCCATCTGTTTCCCACGCTGCTGGATGACCAGTCGCGCTTGGAAGAACTCCAGACCCGCTACGCGAACAACGCGCTGCTCTCGGCGCCAGGCTTTAAACAGTTCTTCGACGGCGTGTCGAGCGAGCATACCGCATACCTCACTGAGCCCTATACCAACCCGCGCTTCCCGGGCGACCAGGGCCGCCTGACGGTCCCTGTCGAGCGTATGCGCAAGTTGGTTTTGGCGGCAGCCGAGCGTGACCATACCGTGCGCATCCACGTTATCGGCGACGGTGCCATCCATGCCGCACTCGATATCTTTGAGGAGGCGGCAGAGCTCTACGGCTTGCCCCAGCACGGCCACAATACGCTTGAGCACCTGGAGAATCTGCTGCCTCAGGACATCGATCGTCTGCGCAAGCTCAACGTCATTGCCTCGAGCCAGCCTTGCCACATCACGCTCGACCCGGGTGGCCCGGAGCGCGACCTGGGCCTGGAACGCAGCCGCATCATGTGGCCGTTCGCAACTTATCAGCAGCGCGGTATCCGTCAAGCTTTCGGTACCGACAGCCCCATCACGGCCGTTACCAGCATGAACGTACTCTACACGGCTATCACACGCCAAGATCCCCGCAGCCACTGGCCCGAGGGCGGCTGGCTGCCGAGCGAGCGTATCGACGCGGCAACGGCCCTGCGCAGCTACACGCTTGGCAGCGCGTACGCAGCGGGCGACGAGCAAAACCTCGGCAGCCTAGAGCCCGGCAAATACGCCGACCTGGTAGTCCTGGACCAAAACCCGCTCACCATCGACCCCCAAGAGCTGCAAGCCACCAAGGTTCAGGCCACCTACCTGGCGGGCAACTTGATTTACGAGCGCTAGCCCTATACCCCACCTATAAGGGGCGCGTTTCTGCAACGTGCCCCTTTCTTGTTCGCACCATCTGCATCGCCATTTTGCTGCACTGACTTTTCTGAATGCCGGGCCCGAATTAGTTAACCTGCCTCCCGTGTGGCTCCGGAGGGGCGGGGCATAAGGTTTATCGCGAGTTCCGCACGAGCCGAAGGCCACTTAATGTGGCCTTCGTGCGAGCAGGACTGCCCGAGCAGGAAACCTTATGCCCCGCCCCTCCGGAGCCACACGGGAGGCATCGCTAAGTTATCCCCCGGCATTCAGAAAATCTAAGTGCCAAAAAATAAGATTTTTTGACTCCGTGTTGTATAACCCGCCATTCGTGGGTACCATTCAACGCGTACGCAAACAAAAAGGGTTAATTCGCGCGGCATAACCGCGCGGCCCAAAAAGGAGGAAACAAGCATGTCGTCTTTGAAGCCGCTTGCAGATCGTGTTCTGGTCAAGCCCGACGAGGCCGAGCAGAAGACCGCTTCTGGTCTGTATATCGCCAGCAACGCCCAGGAGAAGCCGCAGCGCGGCACCATCGTTGCCGTTGGCGCCGGCAAGGTCAACGACAAGGGTGAGCGCATCCCCATGGACGTCAAGGTCGGTGACGTTGTCATCTACGGTAAGTTCGGTGGCAACGAGGTCAAGGTCGACGGCGAGAAGTATCTGCTGATGCGCGCCGACGACATCTACGCTGTTGTCGAGGCCTAGTCTCGTCAGAATCTCTGATTCGTCTTTGAACGCGCCCGCCGCATAGGACTCGGAAGCGGCGACGCGAGTCACGTTTCTTTTGGAGGATTACCTACCATGGCAAAGAACATTACGTTCAACACCGATGCCCGCGCTAAGCTCGCCAAGGGTGTCAACACTCTGGCCGACGCCGTTACCGTCACCATGGGCCCCAAGGGCCGCTACGTTGCGCTGCAGCGCACGTTCGGTGCTCCGACCATCACCAACGACGGCGTTTCTGTCGCCAAGGAGATCGAGCTCGAGGACAACATCGAGAACATGGGCGCTCAGCTGGTGAAGGAGGTCGCCACCAAGACCAACGACACCGTGGGTGACGGCACCACCACCGCAACCCTGCTCGCTCAAGCCATCGTCAACGACGGTCTGCGCAACGTCGCCGCTGGCGCCAACCCGCTGGCCATCCGTCGCGGCATCGACAAGGCCGTCAACGCCGCCGTCGCCGAGATGAAGAAGCAGGCCAAGCCGGTCGAGACCAAGGAGCAGATCGCTTCCGTCGGTACCATCTCTGCCGGTGACCCCGAGGTCGGCGAGAAGATCGCCGAGGCCATGGAGGTCGTGGGCAAGGACGGCGTCATCACCGTCGAGGATTCCCAGACGTTCGACATCACCATCGACACCGTCGAGGGCATGCAGTTCGACAAGGGCTATGTCTCCGCTTACTTCGTCACGGATAACGACCGCATGGAGGCCGTGATGAAGGATCCGTACATCCTCATCACCGACCAGAAGATCTCCAGCGTCCAGGACATCATGCCTGTTCTCGAGGCTGTCCAGCGCGCTGGCCGTGGCCTGCTCATCATCGCTGAGGACATCGATGGCGAGGCTCTGCCGACCCTTGTCCTCAACAAGATTCGTGGCGCCCTCAACGTCTGCGCCGTCAAGGCCCCGGGCTACGGCGATCGCCGCAAGCGCATCCTGGAGGACATCGCCGTCCTCACCGGTGGCCAGGCTGCTCTGGACGAGCTGGGCGTGAAGGTCGCTGACATCACCGCCGATATGCTCGGTACCGCTAAGTCCGTCACTATCTCCAAGGACAACACCGTCGTCGTCGGCGGCGCTGGCTCCAAGGAGGCCATCGACGCCCGCATCGCTCAGATCAAGGGCGAGATGGAGAACACCACCTCTGACTTCGACCGTGAGAAGCTCCAGGAGCGCCTGGCCAAGCTCTCCGGTGGCGTTGCCGTCATCAAGGTCGGCGCTGCTACCGAGTCCGAGCTCAAGGAGATCAAGCACCGCGTCGAGGACGCCCTGCAGGCTACCCGTGCTGCTGTCGAGGAGGGCATTGTCGCCGGCGGCGGCGTCGCCTTCATGGACGCTGCTCCTGCGCTCGGCGCCGTTGAGCTTGACGACCCCGAGGAGAAGATCGGCGTCGACATCGTCAAGAAGGCTCTGACTGCTCCGGTCGCCACCATCGCCAAGAACGCTGGCTTTGAGGGTGCCGTCGTGGTCGACAAGGTTGCCGAGCTGCCCGCCGGCCAGGGTCTCAACTCTGCCAACGGCGAGTGGGGCGACATGATCGAGATGGGCGTCCTCGACCCCGTCAAGGTCAGCCGCGTCACCCTGCAGAACGCTGCTTCTGTCGCCAGCCTGATCCTCATCACCGAGGCTACCGTCTCCGATGTCCCCAAAAACACTCAGCTTGAGGACGCTATCGCTGCTGCTACCGCTGGTCAGCAGGGCGGCGGTATGTACTAAGGCCGACAAGGTCTAGAACTCCCACCGGGGATCCGGGGGCGTGACGGGGGTTTCTCTCCGGAACGTCCTCGGACATGCAAAGAGGCTCCGCATCGCGCTTCGCGCTGCGGAGCCTCTTTGCGTCCTGTGGAATGTTCCGGAGAGAAACCCCCGTCACGCCCCCGGATCCCCTGCGTTTACGGCCTTGAGGTCGGCGTGGGCGGAGGACGTGGTTGATAGGGGTACGTGTCCCGGTCGCTGTTTCGCGCTTTGCGCGAAAGGCGCGTTACTTTGGGATGGGTGGGGAACGTGGTTGTTGCGGTAACTGATCCCCGTCATAAATTATCCTCGGCATACTTGCACCTGTCTTCCCTCGTGCTACACTTTTCCTCGCTGTTTCAGGGCGGGGTGGAATTCCCCACTGGCGGTAAATCGGGCGGTGTCAAAGGGGCGCCGTGGCGCAGGTAAAGTGCCTGCGACCGAGCCGATGAGTCCGCGACCCGTGTGTGCGTTGGTTCGCATGCCGGCTGAACTGGTGAGATCCCAGTACCAACGGTTAGAGTCCGGATGAAAGAGGCAGGTGATCTTATGTCTGAACAGTCGCAGCATATCCATTTTGAGAACACGAATAGGTGGAGCACCAAACAGCTCGTTACCATGGCGCTCATGTGCGCCTTGGGCGCCCTGTTTATGTATGTGCAGCTGCCCATCCTTCCTTCGGCGCCGTTTTTGACCTATGACCCGTCGCTGGTGCCGGCGATGGTGTGCGGGTTTGCGTACGGTCCTGGTGCCGGTACTGCCGTTGCCGCCATGGCGATCGTTATCCATGCGCTTACCACGGGCGATTGGGTCGGTGCGCTTATGAACTTGGTTGCCACGCTGGGCTATATTCTGCCTGCGGCTATCGTCTACCAAAAGATGCATACCTATAAGGGTGCCGTGATTGGCCTGGTGCTGGGCGTTATTGCCGCCACGGCGCTGTCCATGGTTGCGAATCTGACCATCGGCGTTTGGTTCTGGTATGGCTCGGTCGATGTGATCGCCCCGCTCATGATTCCTGCCGTGCTGCCGTTTAACCTCATCAAGACCGTGCTCAACTCGGTGTTGACATTGGCGGTGTACAAGGCGGTCTCCAACCTCATCACACCCAAGAAGGACCAGGTCAAAGGCCGCGCATGATTGAGTGTCGGGGCGTTTCCTTTAGTTATGACGGTGCCACACCGGCGCTCGATGGCATCGATCTGAACATCGAGGATGGCGAGTTTTTCTGCATTCTCGGCGGAAACGGGTCGGGCAAGTCGACGTTTGCCAAGCATTTGAACGCGCTGCTGCAGCCCGATGCGGGAACGGTGCGCGTCAACGGCATGGACGCGTCCGATCTCGAGCTGGTCTACGACATCCGTTCGACTGCGGGCATGGTGTTCCAGAATCCCGACGACCAGCTTGTGGCGACGCTTGTCGAGGACGATGTTGCGTTTGGTCCCGAGAACTTAGGGGTCGAATCGGCCCAGATCGCGCAGCGTGTTCGCGAGGCGCTGAAGGCCGTGGGCCTGGTGGGCTTTGAGCGCCACGAGACCCATGCGCTTTCGGGCGGACAAAAGCAGCGTGTGGCGCTTGCCGGCGTTCTCGCCATGGAGCCGCGCGTGCTCATATTGGACGAGGCGTCCTCGATGCTCGATCCGCGCGGGCGCAAGGGCCTTATGAAGGCCTGCCACGCGCTGCACGAACGCGGTATGACCATCGTGATGATTACGCACTTTATGGAAGAGGCCGCTGAGGCCGATCGCGTTGCCGTCTTCCAAGCGGGCCGCGTCGCCATGCTCGGTGCGCCCGAGGAGATCTTGACGCAGGCGGACGAACTCGCGCGGCTGAACCTGGATATGCCGGCATCGTGCTGTCTTGGCAGGGCGCTTCGCGCGAAGGGCGTGCCCATTTGCGCACAGGTGCGCGAGGCGGATATGGTCGCCGATATAGCGCAGGCTTATGCCGAGCGGAGTAGGACAGACATCGCCGGGCGGCCTTTCGCATCCGATCCTCGTATTCCCGACAACGTCTCCTCTGCAATCGATAGCGCAGACGCGCTGGAGCCCGTCATCGAGATTTCGCACCTTTCGTATAGCTATTTGCTGAGCGCCCGCGAGCGTCGTCGCTGGCACAAGCGCTCAGCTGTTGCGGGCAAATCGAACAAGCAAGCCCTTTGGGGCAACGACCCCAGCAGTCCGTGGGCACTGCGTGATGTATCGCTAACGGTGCGCCGTGGCGAGTTCCTGGGCCTTGCGGGCCATACCGGTTCGGGTAAGTCGACGCTGGTTCAGCATCTCAACGGCCTGATTCGTCCCCAGGAGGGTTCCGTTTACGCGTTGGGGCTCGACCTGGCAAACAAGAAAGATGCCGCCGCGGTTAAGGCAAAGGTCGGCGTGGTGTTTCAGTATCCAGAGCGTCAGCTGTTTGCCGAGACCGTGGCACAGGACGTGGCGTTTGGTCCGCATAACCTTGGTTTGTCGCAGGTCGAGGTTGCCCGCCGCGTTGAGTCATCGCTCGCGCGCGTGGGCCTCGACCTGGCCACGGTGGGCGACAAGAGCCCCTTTGAGCTTTCGGGTGGCCAACAGCGGCGCGTGGCGTTTGCCGGCGTGCTTGCCATGGAGCCCGAGGTCCTGGTACTCGATGAGCCCATGGCGGGGCTCGATCCGGCGGCGCGCAGCGATTTCCTGGAGCTCATCGATCGACTTCACCATGGGGGCCTGACCGTCGTCATGGTTTCACACAGCATGGATGACCTGGCCAATTGCTGCGACCGTATCGTCGTAATGAACGAAGGTGCGGTGTTTGCCGAGGGAACCCCCGCGCAGGTGTTTGCGCATGCCGATGAGCTCAAGTCGATCGGCTTGGGCGTACCTGCTGCTCAGCGCATGGCGTTGGCGCTCGCGGAGGCGGGCGTGCCGCTGCGTTGCGGCGGGCTCTATACGGTTGAGTCGCTGGCCGACGAGCTGGCAGATTTGCTGATCGGTCGCTCGGACGGTCCTTCTAACGTCGCGGACATTGCTAAATCCAAGACGGTCGCGCGAGAGGAGGGCTGCTAATGGAGGCGTTTTCGTTTGGCAGCTACTATCCCGGCGATAGTGCGATCCATCGCCTGGATCCGCGCACCAAGCTGCTCCTGGGCTTTGTGTTTTTAATCACGACGCTGACCGTCGGCGGCTTCCGCGGACTGGCCCCTGTCGCAATTTTCGTTGTGCTGATCTATGTCGTGTCCCGGGTGCCGGCTCGTCGCGTTCTGTCGTCGATGGCGCCGCTGCTGGCGATTGTCGTGGTGGTTGCGGTGCTCAACCTGTTTTCCGACCAGAGCGGGCGCATTCTGTGGCAGCTCGGCTTTTTGCAGATAAGCGAGGGCTCGCTGCATTCCGCCGCCTTTATGGCGTGCCGCCTGACCTTGATGATGGCCGGCATGAGCGCTATCACGCTCACCACACCGACGCTCGACCTCACCGCGGGCTTTGAGCGCCTGCTCGCGCCGTTTGCGCGTGTGGGACTTCCTGCGCACGAGCTCGGCATGATCATGGGTATCGCGCTGCGGTTTATGCCGCAGTTTGCCACCGAGATGAAGCAGACGGCCGATGCGCAGGCGAGCCGCGGCGCGCGCGTGACGGGAGGCCCGCTCGGCGGCGTTCGTATGCTTGGCAGTGTGGCGATTCCGCTGTTCACGGGTGTGTTCCGTCATGCCGAGACGTTGTCTGCCGCCATGGATGCCCGTTGCTATCATGGCGAGCAGGGCCGCACGCGTCTGCATGCGCTTGCGTTTGGCCGCGGCGATGCGTTGGCGGTGGTGGTGACGGCGTTGCTGCTTGCGTGTGTCATCGTCGTCAACCTTCAATTTGTTTAGGCGCGATTCGAGCGCAAGAAAGGGGCCCCTATGACCGACAACGACCGCACGGCTCAGCTTGAGCGCGCCTGTTCGTATCTCAGGCGCATTCCGGCGTGGTATCTGGCCACGACCGATGTGACCGACGGGCATCAGCCTCGCGTGAGGCCGTTTTCGTTTGCCATGGTCGATGACGGTAAGCTGTGGTTTTGCACGTCGCGCGACAAGGATGTGTGGGCGGAGCCGAGTGCGAATCCCAAGTTTGAGCTCTCGGGCTGGAAGCCGGGGGAATGTTGGATCGTGTTGACCGGCGAGGCCGCACTTGAGGACGACGCGGTTGCGAGCGACAAGGTGCGTCAAGCGGGTTTTAAGCACATGGTGGGCATCGGCGAGGAACACGAGAGTGCCAACGACGGCCGCCTTGCTTTCTTTTCGGTCCGCAACATTGCCGCGCGCTTCTGTGATATCGACGGCAGCGAGGAGCGCCTGGAGCTCTAATTTCCCAAATTGACTACCCATTCCAAAAAGACTGGTCAGGCGACAGGAGGAAACGTGGACGGATTGAATACGGTTTTGGAGTATCTGACGTCGGTGCCGGCGTGGTATCTGGCGACGAGCGTGGACGGGCAGCCACATGTGCGTCCGTTCTCGTTTGCACAGATTCAGGACGGCAAGCTGTGGTTTGTGACGGCGCGCACCAAAGACGTGTGGCAAGAGCTGCTGCAAAATCAGCGCTTTGAGGCCACGAGTTGGTGGCCGGGCCATGGCTGGCTCATCTTGCGCGGGCGTGCCGGCTTGGATGACCAGGCCGCTCCCGATATGCGCGAGGCGGGATGGAAACATCTTGAGCGCTTGAGCGAGCACTATGAGGGGCCTAACGACCCCACGCTCGTCTTCTTTAGCGTCGAGGATCCCGAGGCTTTTATCTGCAATCACGACGAATGGGTGCCGGTCGAGCTCTAGCCAGCTGGCTCATCCTAACAACTTGGTTTTCGCATGGGCGGGCCCCGTATTGCCCGGCGCCGTTAGGAGCGCCGGTCAATACGGGGCCCGCTCCATTTGTCAATTCCTTCAAGCGAATGTGTCGGGATTGTTTCAATGCATGAATATGCAAGCCATTTACGTGTTAATGCATCTTTTGGTGCTAAAGTTTCAACCCACTTCATAACGACCGCTGCGAAATGCGCATCGGTGCATAAATCGCAGACAAGGAGTCTGATATGTCTTTGAAGGTTGGAATCGTCGGCGCGGCTGGATATGCCGGAGCCGAGCTCATTCGCCTCGTGCTCGGCCATCCCGAGTTTGAACTTGTTGCCATTACGTCCAACGCCGATGCCGGCCAGCTGCTGTCCGCGGTGTATCCGAGCTTTGCTGGCGTGAGCGATCTGGTTTTCACCACGCATGACGCCCCCGAGCTCAAGAGCTGCGATGCGGTTTTTCTTGCTGTGCCGCACACGGCTGCCATGGCACAGGTGCCCGCGCTGCTTGCATCGGGCGTCTCCTGCTTTGATCTTTCGGCCGACTATCGCCTGAGCGATCCGGCCACCTTTGAGGCCTGGTATGCCGCCGAGCACACGAGCCCCGAGCTACTCAAGAGCCGCGCCTTTGGTCTGCCCGAGCTATTCTGCCAGGATTTGGAGACCGCTGCATCCGACCACGCCGACGGCAAGCCCGTACTGGTCGCCTGCGCCGGTTGCTATCCCACCGCAACGAGCCTTGCCGCCGCGCCTGCCGTGCGCGCCGGCTGGGTTGCCCAGAGCGGCCCCGTGATCGTTGACGCTATCAGCGGTGTAACGGGTGCCGGTAAGTCCTGCAACGCCCGTACGCATTTTTGCAGCGCGGACGAAAACCTGGAGGCCTATGGCGTGGGCAAGCATCGTCACACGCCCGAAATCGAGCAGATCTTGGGTCTAACCGATCGCGTCGTCTTTACCCCGCACCTGGCACCGCTCAAGCGCGGTCTGCTCTCTACGGTGACGCTGCCGCTCGCGCCGCAGGCTCTCGACACGCTGGCTCTTGAGGATGTCGTCGACCATTACAAGCAGCTCTACGCCGGTCGCACCTTTGTGCGCGTGCTCGATGCCGGCGAGCAGCCCAAGACGGCCTCGGTCGTCGGCACCAATGCTGCCCAGATCGGCCTTGTACTCAACAAGCGCGCGGGCGTGCTGGTGGCGACGGGAGCGATCGACAATCTGTGCAAGGGTGCTGCCGGTCAGGCGGTCCAGTGCGCCAACATCGTCTTTGGTTTTGACGAGCGACGAGGCTTGCCCACAGTGGCGTGCCCGGTGTAGCACATTCGATTGTTGACGATTTGGCAGTCGGGCATCGAGTGGGGCGCCACTTTTAAGCTGGTCTAGTGATTGCGGCTGGTGTGGCGTGCCATCCGATGCCCGTTTTTTGTTTGATATAAGGAGTCGTAAGGACGATGAATACAGAGCAGTTCGATATCAAGATTCGCGCCGTCGAGGGTGGCGTCACGGCTGCGGCTGGTTTTAAAGCTGCAGGCATCCACGCTGGGTTCCGCAAGAATCCCGAGCGCCTGGATTACGCGCTCGTCGTGCCCGATAAACCCTGTCCCGGTGCCGGCGTGTTTACCACCAATCGCTTTTGCGCGGCGCCCGTGCAGGTGAGCCGTGCCCATCTGGGCGGTGCCGACAAGGGCTACGGTATCATCGCCGGCGTTTCGGTCAACTCTGGCAATGCCAACGCCGCCACGGGTGAGACCGGTCTTGCCTGCGCGCGCGAGACCTGCAACATCGCCTCGCAGGTCATCGGCTGCGAGCCCCAGCAGATTCTGGTCGCCTCCACGGGCGTGATTGGCCAGATTCTGCCGATCGACACGTTTGAGACTGCCGTTCCTGCCGCCTACGAGGCGCTCTCCGCCCACGGTGGCGCCGACGCCGCCCGCGCTATCATGACGACCGACACGCACTCCAAGGAGTATGCCGTGTGTTACCGCAGCGAGGCCGTGGGGCACGCAGGCAATGCCTATACGGTGGGCGGTATGTGCAAAGGTTCGGGCATGATCATGCCCAACATGGCCACCATGATCGCAGTCATCACCACCGATGCCCCCGTCGAGCCTGCGGCGCTCCACGCCCTGTTGCTCTCCACCGTCAAGCAGACCTTCAACAAGGTAACGGTCGATTCCGACACCTCGACTAACGACACCTGCATCATGCTTGCATCCGGCGCCGCTGCCGCAGATGCCGAGCCTATTGTCGAGGGCTCTGACGCCTTCGACGAGCTGGCCTTTGCCGTGCATGAGGTGTGCGAGAGCCTGGCGCGCAACATCGCCGCAGATGGCGAGGGCGCGTCCAAGCTCGTGACGGTTAACGTCACCGGCGCCGTGAACGACGAGGAGGCCGATATCGCCGCCCGTGCCGTCGCCAACTCACCGCTCGTCAAGACCTGCATCGCCGGCCACGACTGTAACTGGGGCCGCGTTGCCATGGCGCTCGGCAAGTGCGGCGTGAAGTTTAATCAGGAAGACGTTTCCATTGACATGATGGGCATGCCTGTCTGTCGCGACGGCCTGACTGTTCCCTTTGACGAGGACGAGGCCCTGCGACGTTTTGAGGCGCCCGAGATTGTGATCTCGGCAGACCTGGGCGCAGGGGACGCGGCGACCACCGTGTGGACTTGCGACCTCACGCACGAGTACATCTCCATTAACGGCGATTACCGTTCCTAGACTCCCGATGTGCCGCGCGTCCCGCTGCAATCGCGGGCAACGAGGTGCGGCGCGATAGCTACACGAAAGACGAGGCAGACTATGAAGTTCGCACGCGATTGTCGCTCGAGCGAATCCAACGAAGTTACCGCGCAGCTGCTGTTCGAGGCGCTGCCGTGGATTAAGAACCTGACCGGTAAGACGGTCGTTATCAAGTACGGCGGTGCCGCCATGGTCGACGAGCAGCTGCGCCGTGACGTGATGAGCGACATCGTCCTGCTCAAGATTATCGGCATGCGCCCTGTTATCGTGCACGGTGGCGGCAAGGCCATCAACGAGGCGCTCGGCCACTACGACATCCCCGTCGAGTTTAAGAACGGCCAGCGCGTGACCACGCCTGCCACCATGGATATCGTGCGCGAGGTACTGGGCGGCAAGGTCAATCAGGAGCTGGTCGCGGCGCTCAACCACCACGGCAACCTGGCCGTGGGCGTGTCCGGCAGCGACGCCGGTACCCTTATCGCCGAGCCACTCGACCCAGAGCTCGGCCGCGTAGGCAAGGTCACGCACGTCAACACCGACTATATCGAGCGTTTGCTCGACAGCGAGTACATTCCCGTTATCGCCACGGTCGCAGCGGGGGAGGACGGCGGTTTCTTCAACATCAACGCCGATACCGCCGCCGGTGCCGTTGCGGCAGCGCTCCACGCGCACAAGGCGATCTTTTTGACCGACGTCGACGGCCTGTACAAGGACTTTAGCGATAAAGACTCACTCATCTCCAACCTAACACTCGACGAGGTTAACGAAATGCTCTACGGCGGCGAGGTCGATAAGGGCATGATTCCCAAGCTGCGCGCGGCCGTCGATGCGCTTGCCGGCGGCGTATTTCGCGCTCACATCATCAACGGCACCACGCCGCATTCGCTGCTGCTGGAGCTGCTGACCGATGCCGGCGTCGGCACCGTGATCCATTCCACCGAGACGGCTTACGAGTTCGATACGCATCCGCATCCGCTTTCGACGTTTGCTGCGCGTCTGACCGAGAACCTCGACGAGGTCGAGAAGCTTCAGACGGTCTAACTGACCCGCAGCCGCCCCATTTCTGCACCCATAGGCCTGCGCCGTCCGGCGCTCAACGAAAGGCATCCCATGTCACTTGCAGCTCAGCAATCGCTTGAATCCCATTACGTTATGCATACCTTTGGCCGCTCTCCGGTCGAGTTTGTCGAGGGTCACGGCATGAAGCTCACCGGCGACGATGGTCGTGAGTACCTCGACTTTCTTGCCGGCATCGGCGTGTGCAGCCTAGGTCATGGCGACCCGGCTGTGCTCTCGGCGCTCGAGGCACAGACCAAAAAGCTCATGCATGTCTCCAATTACTTCTACATCGAGCAGCGTGGACAGGTCGCGGCGCTGCTGTCCAAGCTTGCTAACGACGACGCAGATGGTGCGCGCGTGCTTGCCGATGCCATTGCCGCCGGCGATGAGACCACGGCAGCTGCTCTTGGTGCCCCGGCTGCGGACGAGCAGGTGTGGGAGACCTTCTTTGCCAACTCCGGCGCCGAGGCCAACGAGGGCTCGATGAAGCTCGCGCGCCTGTACGCCAAGCGTGCCGGTAACGGCGGCAACACCATCGTATGCATGCGCGGCGGCTTCCACGGCCGTACGCTCGAGACCATTGCCGCCACCATGCAGGATTGGCTACAGGACAGCTTCCGTCCGCTGCCGGGTGGCTTTGTGGCCTGCTCGCCCAACGATGTCGACGAACTGCGTTCGATCTTTAAGCAGCTGGGAAGCGAGGTCTGCGCTGTCATGCTCGAGCCGATTCAGGGCGAGAGCGGTGTGCACCCCATGACCGAGGAGTTTATGGCGGCGGCGCGTGACTTGGCACACGAGGCAGGCGCCGTTCTTATCGCCGACGAAGTCCAGTGTGGCATCTTCCGCTCCGGCAAGCCGTTTGCATTCCAGACCTATGGCGTGGAACCCGACATTATGAGCCTTGCCAAGGGCATTGCCGATGGCGTGCCCATGGGTGCCGTGGTGGCAAAGAAGGAGATCGCCGACGTGTTTAAGCCGGGCGACCACGGCTCGACCTTTGGCGGTGGCTGCTTGGCTGTCGCGGCGTGCGCCGCGACGCTCTCCGCGCTCGTGCGCGGCGATTATGCCGAGCATGCTGCCAAGGTGGGTGCTTATATGGAGGCAAAGCTCACCAAGCTGCCGCACGTGGTCGAGGTACGCGGTCGCGGCTTAATGCTCGGCTGCGATTTAGATGACGCTGCGGGCGATGCGCATGATATTGTTGCCCGCGCGTTGGCCGCCGGCGCCGTGATTAACGCTACTGGTGCCCACACGCTGCGTTTCCTGCCGCCGCTTGTCTGCGAGGAAGCCGACGTGGACAGTCTGATCGAGATCCTGGCGGGTGTCTTGGGCTAACGCGGCACAATAACTCAATTTGGACCGGGTTCCGGACTGCGGACGTGCCCTATGTGGCATGATTCAGCGGTCTGGAGCCCGTTTTGCCTTAGATTTGCTAAGGCGGGGAGACCTGCTGGTCAAAAAACATTAAATATGAGTACTGTTACCGATTTGGTCGCAGCAATTTTGGACTAATAAGACCAGATGGCAAGTCGAAATGGTAGCGCGCAGAGATGTGGTGTAAGAGGCGGGGCATGCCCCGCCTCCGCCC
>NZ_QSKB01000069.1:0-558 GCF_003469085.1 Collinsella sp. AM29-10AC | reverse complement strand
AAATTGCGATTTGTCGACCTGGGTGACGAAGTCGGCGAACTGGCGCTGAAGGCTTGCGGGTGGTATCGGAATCAACAGCTTTTCAAGTTCGGTCTTTGGAATATTACTCATTGATTTAGCAGAGCCATGCGCAAGCGAACGAATCGAATTAAGCATCGTTTCGGAAAGCAGATGAGAGAGATATGCCCCGTCGACGATAGGCAACGGATGCATACGAAACACTATGTCTGGAAACATGATACCGCCATCAGTATGCCTAACGAGAACAGAGCGCCCAACAAGCTCGGGAGTGTTCTTGCGAGCGAGAAGGATGTCGCCATCCCGCACAAACTTGCTAATAACAGGCTCGCTGTCGAGTGGAAGCGCCTTGTTCTGATCCTCGCAGTATGTACCAGTAGAAATGGCACTGAGCTTAAGGACAGCTGGCTCCGATCCAGCTCGCGGAGTCGTCAGACACTTTGGGCTCTTTCCGGACTCGACACAATCAACGCAGTTGCATAGCGGGAGTTTTTCACAGCCATCAAAGGATGCGAATATCTCTACAAACCGTGATTTGAC
>NZ_QSKB01000068.1:0-764 GCF_003469085.1 Collinsella sp. AM29-10AC | reverse complement strand
GCGTTCGCCTCGTCCGCGTCGAGCCACGCTTCGCACTTGTAGGTGCGCCACTGCCCGCCGCCGATGTTTCGGTACGCGGTCGCGGGGACCGTGATGCGGGCGAGCTCGTCCCAGTAATAGGCCGTGTGGCCCTCGCCGGAGTCGCCGATCGCCGCAAGCTCGAACTCCTTGCCCTTGGCGTCGTAGCCCTTGTGCTTGGGCTCCTCGAACACGGGGATGAAGCCGGGGTGCGCCTCGGCACCATCCTCGGGCAGCAGCCTCATGTCCCAGCTCGGGTCCAGCTCGACCGATCCGGGGGCATATTCCGTGCGCAGGGTGCAGCGGTTGCGGCCGTACAAGGCGGTAATGCCGCTGCCCGCCGTGCAGCTTGATATAGCCTCGTCACCCAGCTTCATGTCCAGGTGCCAGCCGGTGAAGCCTGTCGAGGGGTCGGTGCCGAATTTATCGTTGAGGTTGCAAGTGGGCTCAAGCTCAGTTTTGGCAAGCTCTGCCGGAAATACGAAATTAGTGCCAGTCAGATATCGCTGGGACTTATAGAGTAGATGGGTCTTGTCAGTACCATCCTTATAGAAGTAGAACTTGCCCATGGTCACCCAAGTCCACAGGTACAGATCTCCGTTCACCTTCTTGCTCACGAACTTCGGCCCGCTGAAGATGCTCGGGTCCGAGCAGTCCTTATCCCCTTCGTACCACCCGTCTAGACATTTGTCGAGCAGGCTCATGTCCTGCCCCTCGTCGCGCATGACCTGCTCGATGGCCGCGCG
>NZ_QSKB01000067.1:0-1028 GCF_003469085.1 Collinsella sp. AM29-10AC | reverse complement strand
GCGGGAATGGCCTATTTGCTCAATGTGTTCGGCTGAGATCGGAAATCAACCCCAAAAATTGGTACACGGATTTACCTGCGATGTTCATGCTTGGTCAAAAGCCTATCAAGCGATATATCCATTATTTTAATGCGCGCGCCTGAGCTTTTGACTGAAGTGGCAGTCCGACCGCCGGCAGGCGGCCACGCTATATCCAAAGGCCACGCCTACTCCCCGTGCCCGGCTACGTCGACGACCCAGTGCTGCCCGTCGAGTTCCTGCCGCAGAGCTACATCAGGGACGTCTTATTGGGGGACGACCACATGGAACCCCGGGAGATCAAGCTGTACGGCTGATCCATCCGTCAACAACATGTCAAAGCCCCAAAACCCAACAGGATCGCGAACGAGGGGATGAATTGACCGCCCGGGTATTTGCGCCAGGGCGGTCAATTTTATCAACCATGGGTGCGATTCTGTGAGGCCATTTTTCTGGCATCCGCCGTTTGCTCCGGTCTCAACGCACCCATCGACCGTTCAGTAATCTTTGCGAACGCGACCACGTGCGCATTTGTCGAACAATCAAATGTCCGACAATGTCTGACGGAGCTGTCAGATATTCACGCACGAACAGGCGAGCTTCGCGAGCGATTGTAGGCAACTAGTAGCCCCAGCTGCGTCTTTGGCGCAGGTTCGACGTCTGACATCTTGAATGTCTAACGTTGAACGAAGCTGGTTGATAACAAGCAGGTGGAATAAACATGGAGCCCGACACCTCTCGCGCAATCGGCGCGCGGTAAGGGTCTGGCCCATCTCATATGTTGCCAACGCTAACGGTGAACCTGAGCGCCCGGGCACATTCTTTGTTGGCTGAAACCGGCATAGCAACTAGTGGAAGGCATCATCGAAGGAGTGTGCTGGAAAGCACCCGTCTCCTTAACTGTTAGAAATGCAGGTTAATAATCTATGTGGTCAATGTGATACCGTTGAACCCGCATATCGATACCGCTCAGCCATTCGCCTCGCCCCCGTCGCACGTATCTTCATCCG
>NZ_QSKB01000066.1:0-1057 GCF_003469085.1 Collinsella sp. AM29-10AC | reverse complement strand
GCCGGGCCCTTACGCCAGCACGCCGAAGAACGCGCCGACGATGCCCACGACCATGGTGGCCACGATCAGCGCCATGGGGTTGATCTTCTTGGACAGCAGCCAGTAGTACAGCCAGAAGGCGAGCATGCCGAGCATGCCGGGCATGATGCCGTCCAGGATGTCCTGGAGGGTCTGGGCGTCCTCGCCCGAGCCGATGGCCACCGGGATGCTGGCCCAGAACATGTCCTTGCACATGGCGCCCACGACCATGACGCCCACGATGCCCACGCAGGTCATGATCTTCTGCATGAGGCCGGTCCTCTGGGCCTCGTCCAGGAAGCCCACGCCCAGCTCGTAGCCCTTGACGGCGCCCCAGACGCGCAGCGCGAAGCCGGGGACGTTGTAGATGAGCAGGAAGGCGATGGGGCCGAAGGGGTTGCCGGCCTGGCACAGGCTGATGCCCACCGCGGCGGCGACCACGCGCAGCGTCGACAGGAAGATGGAGTCGCCGATGCCGGACAGCGGGCCCATGAGGGCGGCCTTGACGTCGTTGACGCTCTCGGGCTCGATCTCGCCGCGGGCGACCTTCTCCTCCATGGCCATCGCGATGCCGCCGACGAACGGGGCGAACTGCACGGTGATGTTGAAGAACGCGCAGTGGCGGTGCAGGGCCTCGGCGTAGTCGTCGGGGCGGCCGGCGTAGATCTTCTTGAGCATGTTGGCGACCATCAGGCAGAAGGCGATGTTCATCTGCTTGTAGTAGGTCCAGGAGAACTCCATGCCCAGGGCGCCGGTGTTGAGGGCGCTCCTGACGAGGTCGGAGCGCGTGATCTTGTTCTCGGGACTAGAAGTCATCGTCCTCATCCCCTTCCGCGGAGAGCTGGGGCTGGGCTCCGCCCAGGCCGAGCAGGTCGAACTTGTCGATGCCGATGATGATGGCGATCAGGGCGACGCCCAGGACGGGCACGTTGGCGTAGGAGCACAGCAGGAAGCCCAGGAAGTAGAAGGGCACGAGCTGCTTGGTGAGCACCAGGCGGCCGAGCATGGCGAAGCCCATGGCCGGCAGGATGTTGGCGGC
>NZ_QSKB01000065.1:0-1205 GCF_003469085.1 Collinsella sp. AM29-10AC | reverse complement strand
GCCTTCAGCGCCAGTTCGCCGACTTCGTCACCCAGGTCGACAAATCGCAATTTGCACTCGAGCAAGAGGTCGACGCCCTTTCCGCAGAGCGCGACGCCCTTCTAGACCGATTCCTCGCGTGATACGTTCCTCCCATCCATATCGGGATGGGAGGAACTGATGCACACGACGATCGAAATAGCAAACGCGGTTCTCACAAAAATGCAGGCACTCGTTAGCGGCGAAGTGCTTTCGTATCTCGAGAGCGTCCTTATGAGCGAACTCAGGGGCATCGAACTTGAAGTGAACGCGCTCAGCAATGTCGAAGACGAGGCCTCAAAGTACATGGAGCGATTCCTCGCAGCCAAAACCATCGAGGGATGCTCGCCTAAGACCATCAGGTACTACAAGGCCACACTTACAAGGGCGCTCGAAGCAATCAAAAAACCAATTGTCCGGATTAGTTCAGATGACTTACGAACATACCTGAGCGAATATCCCATGGGTAATAACGCAGGGAGCATCACCGTCGACAACGTCAGGCGCATCCTGTCGTCATTCTTCTCTTGGCTTGATGACGAGAACCATATACTCAAAAGCCCTGCACGACGCATTAAAAAGATTCGCTCAAAGAGAACGGTCAAGTCCGTATATTCTGATGAAGAACTTATAGCCCTCACAGACGCCTGTTCTTGCAAGAGGGATCTGGCAATCATCAACCTTCTTAGTTCAACAGGGATGAGAATAGGCGAACTCGTCTCGCTCAATCGAGAAGACGTTGATCTAAATCGGCGAGAGTGCATTGTACTCGGAAAGGGCAACAAAGAGAGAGTCGTCTATTTTGATGCGACTACAAAGCTGCACCTAAACAACTACCTGCAAGAACGCAGCGATAACGTCGCCGCGCTATTCTGTAGTCTCACAAAGCCGAGTTCTAGGCTGCAAGTAAGCGGAGTCGAGCTCCGCCTTCGCTCCTTGGGAACAAAAGCAGGCGTCAAACACGTCCACCCACATAAGTTCAGGAGAACGCTGGCCACCAAAGCAATTGGAAAAGGAATGCCCATCGAGCAGGTGCAGAAGCTGCTTGGCCATCAAAAGATTGATACAACGTTGATGTACGCAATGGTCGATCAGGACAACGTAAGGGACTCTCATAGAAGGTATATCTGTTAAGTCAAATCACGGTTTGTAGAGATATTCGCATCCTTTGATGGCTGTGAAAAACT
>NZ_QSKB01000064.1:0-1272 GCF_003469085.1 Collinsella sp. AM29-10AC | reverse complement strand
GGCCCGAAAGAAAGGTAGGAGGCCATGACGAAAGGTCTGCACGTGCCTTCCGAGATCGGCAAGCTCAGGAAGGTCTGCCTGCACCGTCCCGGCGACGAGCTCCTCAACCTGCCGCCCGACGAGCTCGAGCGACTCCTGTTCGACGACGTCCCGTTCCTGGAGGTCGCGCAGCAGGAGCACGACACCTTCGCCCAGATCCTTAAGGACCAGGGCGTGGAGGTGCTCTACCTCGAGAACCTCGTCGCAGAGGTGTTCGACCAGGTCCCCGGCGCCCGCGCCGAGTTCACCGACCAGTACATCGCCGAGGCAGGCATCCGCGGCCAGCAGATGCCGCAGATCGTCCGCGAGAAGCTGGACTCCATCGAGGACAACCTCGAGTTCGTCAAGAAGACCATGGCCGGCATGACCAAGGCCGAGATCGACATGCCCCTCACGGCGTCCACGACCCTCGACTCCCTGGTCAACTCCGAGTCCGAGTCCGACCTGATCATCGACCCGATGCCCAACCTCTACTTCACCCGCGACCCGTTCGCGGTCGTCGGCGAGGGCGTCAACCTCAACCGCATGTACTCGGTCACCCGCAACCGCGAGACCCTGTACGGCAAGTACGTCTTCAAGTACCACCCCGACTACAAGGACGTCTCCCTGTATTTCCGCCGCGACTGCCAGTTCCACACCGAGGGCGGCGACGTGCTGAACATCAACGAGAAGACCCTCGCCGTCGGCATCTCCCAGCGCACCCAGGCCGCCGCGATCGACGTCATGGCCCAGAACATCTTCTGGAACTCCGACTCCAAGGTCGAGCGCATCCTGGCCTTCGACATCCCGGTCTCCCGCGCCTTCATGCACCTCGACACGGTCTTCACTCAGATCGACGTCGATAAGTTCACGATCCACCCCGCCATCATGGGCACCCTGCGCGTCTACGAGCTGACCGCCGGCAAGAACCCGGGCGACGTGAACATCCGCCTGATCGAGGACACCCTCGAGCACGTCCTGGAGGACGCCACCGGCGTTGACCAGGTCAAGCTGATCCCCTGCGGCGGCGGCGACCCGATCGCGGCCTCCCGCGAGCAGTGGAACGACGGCTCCAACACCCTGTGCGTCGAGCCCGGCAAGATCTGCGTCTACGCCCGCAACACCGTCACCAACGACGTGCTGTACAAGGAGGGCCTGGACCTTCTCGTCGTGCCCTCCGCCGAGCTCTCCCGCGGCCGTGGCGGCCCGCGCTGCATGAGCATGCCCTTCTGGCGCGAGGACCTCTAAGGTTTT
>NZ_QSKB01000063.1:0-1501 GCF_003469085.1 Collinsella sp. AM29-10AC | reverse complement strand
AGCCATGCAGGAAGCGCTCAAAAACCTCGAGGCCGCAAAAGACGCCGCAAGTCTCGAGAAAATTGCGAGATTCAATGATGACATTGCCCGTTTTCAAGAGCTCCGCGACAAGATGGCGGCGCAAGCCGCCGAATTGAGGGAATCCCTCCCCACCATGCAAGCGGACATCGATGCAGCCCAAGCCAAAAACGACGAGGCCATCAACCGGGTAAGCAAGCTCCAGGAAAAATTAGACAACAAACTTGAGGAGCTTAAGGCAGTCGAAGCACTCGGCGACGAGGAGCTTGCCGAAACTATTAAACAGCAAATAAAGTCGTTGCACCAAGAGATCGTAACGGCAAAAGCGCGAGTTGACTTTTGCGAAATGGAGCTCCGCGAGGCCCAGGACCGCCTCAAAAGGCAGGAAAGACAAGTTAATGACCGTGAGCGTGATGCAGAGAAGTATAAAGCCCATATCGACCAGTTCACAGCCTGGCGAGATGCGCTCCTCGACAATTTGGAAAAGGCGCAAACGGCCTATGACGACGCCTGCAAAGCATACGAAGAGGCAAAAGCTGCAGCAGACAAGGCCACCTCGCCCGAGATAACGCAACCGGCAGAGACGACACCGCCCGCCGGCTCAGCGCAGCCGTCCGGAACAACGCTGCCCACCAATTCGCCCACATCAGGCAAAGACGCTCGACCGAGCTCCACCAAGCAAGCAAATGCAGGCGGCAAGCTTGCAAATACGGGCGACACAGCGCCGAGCGCAATCGCACTCGCAGGCATCGCCGTCACAGGACTCGGAATAGCCACCGCGGGTGTGCGCCGCATCAAGAACTCAAGGTAGCTACCAGCGAACGTCGCCTTTGCCAATCCGCAAGCCCAAAATCAAAAGAGACCCCGCTTCCCCAACTCAAACGAAGGAAGCGGGCCTCTTTACTTGTTAAAACAGATGCCAACGCCGCCGTCTCTTGAACCACGTAGCCATCAATGCCCAGACAACACTAGCAAGCCGCATTCCTTAAGGGATAGATTTAATGGCTGTTAATCAAGGGGTATACGCGCACGCCCGATCAATGGCGGGCAAACCGCCTGATATACTTACATTAGTGCTACCAAGTGAGTCGCCGACCCTTGAAATGAGGTGCCGAGATGAACGACATTCTCGCAAGAAGAGCAACCTTGGGCATCGCCCTTTCCGCGGCACTCGTCGCGGGAATCGCCCCCGCAACGGCGATCGCGGCGGAAACCAGCTCCCCCACCGGTGCAGTTGCCTTGCAGACGGAAGACGCGGCCGCCGCAAGGGAAAAAGCGTATGCAGCCATGCAGGAAGCGCTCAAAAACCTCGAGGCCGCAAAAGACGCCGCAAGTCCCGAGAAAATTGCGGAAATCGATACTAAAATTGCCATTTTTCAAGAGAACTACGACACTAATTTGGCGCAAGCCGCCATATATAAGGAATCCCTTGGTGGCGCGCGCAGACGTGGTGTAAGAGCGTCCCGAGGTCCGTCGCTGCAAG
>NZ_QSKB01000062.1:0-1506 GCF_003469085.1 Collinsella sp. AM29-10AC | reverse complement strand
GGTAGCGCGCAGAGATGTGGTGTAAGAGGCGGGGCATGCCCCGCCTCCGCCCTTTCTTGAAAGGGAGGGGACACCGCCTAGAATTCGTCGTTGGAGTAATGAAGGTGACGGATGGAAGGAAAGGCGATGCCCCAAGAAGAGAGTGTACTGCGCCTCGGCCGCGACGAGGCCCTCGAGGCGGCGAGGCTTTGGCAGGAGTGCGGCGACGCGCGCGAGTTCGCGTGCAGGGTGCTGGGCAGCGTGATGAACGCGCTGATGGACTCCGAGGCCCAGCAGATGTGCGGCGCGAGCCGCAACGAGCGCAGCGACGGCAGGGAGAACAGCCGCAACGGCTACCGCCCCAGGTCGCTCAAGACCGCCGTGGGCGACGTGGAGCTCGAGATACCCAAGCTCAGGCACGGCACCTACTACCCCGAGGGCATGCTCGCGCGATGGTCGCGCGTCGACACCTCGGTGGCCGCCATCGTGCAGGAGATGTACGTATGCGGCGTGTCCACCCGCAAGGTCGAGCGCGTGGCGTCCAAGCTGGGCATATCCTCGCTGTCGAGCTCGGAGGTCTCGAGCCTCTGCTCCGACCTCGACGCCGAGGTGGCGGAGTTCCGCCGCCGCGACCTGTCGGGCACGCCGTGCTGCTACCTGTGGCTCGACGCCACCTACATGAGCTGCAGGGTCGGCTCGTCGGTCGTCTCGCAGGGCGTCGTGACCGCGATCGGGCTGGGCGCCGACGGGCGCAAGCACTTCCTGGGCTGCGACGTGGTCGACACCGAGAGCGAGGACTCCTGGGCGGCATTCCTCGGCGGGCTGCGCGAGCGCGGGCTGGCCGGCGTTCGCCTCGTGGTCTCCGACAGCCACGCCGGGCTCGTGGCCGCCGTCTCGCGCCTGTTCCAGGGCTGCGCCTGGCAGCGCTGCGTGACGCACCTGCAGCGCAACCTCCAGAGTGCCTGCTCGGGCAGGCCCGAGGACTCCAAGGCGGCCGTCAGGGACCTCGTGCACGCCGCGGTCTACCAGGACGACCCCGACCTCGCGCGCTGCGTGTGGGCCGAGGCGGCGCCCTGGGTGGCGTCGGTGTCCGCCAGGGCCGGCGAGGTCTTCGAGCAGGCCGAGGACTCCGCGCTGGCGTTCACGGCCTTCCCCAGGGCGCACTGGGCCAAGCTCCGCACCAACAACGTCCAGGAGCGCGCCAACCGCGAGATCAAGCGCCGCTACAGGGTCGTGCAGTCCTTCCCCTCGAGGGAGTCGATGCTGCGCCTGACGTGCGCGAGCCTCATGGAGACCGAGGGACAGTGGTCCCAGCAGCGCGTGTTCTCCGAGGCCTCGGCCGCCGAGGGCTTCGCCGAGCCCGCGGACAGGCCGGCCCCGACAGAGGGGAGGCGCCGCGCGCTCGGGCGGCGCGCCAGGGAGATAGTGGACGAGATAGTCGAGAGGCGCGGTCTCAAGAAGGAGTAACATCGGGACTTGCAGCGACGGACCTCGGGACGCTCTTACACCACGTCTGCGCGCGCCACC
>NZ_QSKB01000061.1:1066-1511 GCF_003469085.1 Collinsella sp. AM29-10AC | reverse complement strand
TGAACTGCATCCCATTTCTTGGACTTTGAAATTAAGGTTCGAGAAAAGGGAGGCATCGGAAATGCCCCGCAGGAAGAAGGCAAGATACGGTCGCGAGATGAGGGCACGCGCCGCCGACCTGTTCGAGGCCGGCCTCGGCTTCGAACTCGCGGCCAAGATGCTCGACGTTCCCGCCCCGGCGGTGAGAAAATGGCTCTACGCGTACCGGGCAACCGGGAGGAAGGGGCTGATCGGGATGGGCGAGAGCCGCAGGACCTACGACATGGAGACCAAGCTCGCCGTCGCGAGGGCCGTCGTGGACGAGGGGATGCCGCGGTCGGAGGCGATGGCCCGCTTCGGTATCGCCGCCGCCACATCGCTCGACCGCTGGTGCAGGCTGTACCGCGAGGGCGGGCCGGAGGCGCTCGAGCCGGGACGCCGCGGCAGGCCGGAGGGCCCCGGGGGG
>NZ_QSKB01000061.1:0-1056 GCF_003469085.1 Collinsella sp. AM29-10AC | reverse complement strand
GCCGGGACGCCGCGGCAGGCCGGAGGGCCCCGGGGGGGCGGACGCGCGAGCGGGAGCTCGAGGAGCGCGTGCGCAAACTCGAGGCCCAGGTGGCGTATCTAAAAAAATCGATAGCCCTGAAAGCGGAGAAGAGCTCTCAAACTGGGAGAAAGCCCAGGTCGTAGCCTCCCTTTCAGGGCACCACCGCCTATGCGACCTGCTCGCGGCCGCGCGGCTCGCGCCGTCGAGCTACCACTATGCCGTAGCGCACCCGCCGAGAGCGACCCGGCCAGAGCTCCGGGAGGCCGTGCGCGAGATCTTCTCGAGGACGGCGAACGGGTGCGGCCACCGCCAGATAGCGATGTGCCTGAGGGCCGAGCTGGGCGCGAGGATAGCGGACAAGACGGTCCTCAAGATGATGCGGGAGCTCGGCATCCGCTGCGGCATCCGCCGGGAGACCGACTACCATCGCTACAACTCCTACCGCGGTCCGGTCGGCGAGAGGTTCGACAACCTGATAGCGCGTGACTTTCGCGCGGGCGCCCCGTGGGAGAAGCTCGGGACCGACGTCACGGAATTCAGGCAGCCCTGGGGCAAGGCGTACTTCGCCCCGGTCTACGACTTCTGCACGAAGGAGATCGTCTCCTGGTCGGTGTCGACGAGCCCGGACATGGCCCAGCAGGAGGAGGTGCTCAGGCGCCTGTTCGCGAGAATGCCGGCCGGGGCCTCGCCGATCGTCCACAGCGACATGGGCTGGCAGTACCAGCACCCTAGGTGGACCGGCGAGCTCAGGAGGCACGGCGCCAGGCAGAGCATGTCGAGAAAGGGCAACTGCCTAGACAACGGGGCGACGGAGCAGGTGTTCGGGCATCTCAAGGACGAATTCTTCAGGGGCGTCGAGTGGGCCGACTTCGAGTCCTTCAAGAGGGACCTCGACGCCTACGTCGTGCATTGGAACACGAGGCGTCGCCAAGTGGCGCTCGGCGGCCTCACCCCGGTGGAGTTTCGGAAACGGCTATTGAAAGCGTCCTAGTGTTCGCTTCTAATAAAGAAGGCCAAGATTCGGGACGCAGTTCA
>NZ_QSKB01000060.1:0-1539 GCF_003469085.1 Collinsella sp. AM29-10AC | reverse complement strand
GGCTCTGTTAGACCAGGATTGACATTCCGCCCCATCATCTTCTTGCGATTGCACAGCGGTCGCCCCCTTGTCGGATTCGAATCCGGCAAGGGGGCGATGCGCCCGAGACCGGACGAGTTGCTCGCCTGGCCCTGCCGTTTCATGCCGACCTGCCGGCTATCTCGCCGTCTCCCCGTCGGGCGCCGGCGTCCTGACCCTCATCTCGAACGGCATCCCGCCCTCCCGGACGAGCGCCCTGAGGAACGCGTTGACGGCGGTGGACATGGACAGGCCGAGCTCGTCCAGGATGGCCGTGGCCTCCTTCTTGACCTCCGGGTCGATGCGGATCGTCGTGGCCGGTATGTTCGACGGCATGGCCTCACCCCTCCTCGTGTATCGCGGTGCGACCATTCTACCGCCTCTATGCGGCGGGCGCGGCCCAGTAGTCCATGTAGGGCGGCTCCACGTTGAACATGTCGCGGACGCGGCTCCTGCAGACGCCGTGCGCGAGCTGCCGCGCGACCGTGCGCTCGGCGGCGCCGGAGTCGGTCGCCATGAAGGTCCGGCACCACCTGAACCAGGCGAGGTAGGCGCCCAGGTGCTTCGTCGACACGCCCCGGAACGGCTCCATGAAGGCGCCGAGGAGCGAGTGGACGGCGTTGACCCGGTTGATGGTTCCCCCGGAGCGGTCCTTGGGGTCGTAGGCCTCATGCGCGGCGACCTCGAGTTCCGCGAGGACGTTGACGTAGACGGCCGCCCTGTCGGTCGCGACGACGGAGCCGGACTCGATGCGGCCCCTCAGCACGTCCATGGCGCGCCCCCTCGACAGGGCGCCCCGCCCCGTGACCTCGAGAAACGTCTCGTTCGAGTCGTTCACGCCGGTCATGACGCAGATCCGCTCGCGCGACAGCCCGCGCCTGTGCACTTGCTTGCCGCGGTGCCGGGAGGGGCGCGGCATCGTGAACGACCCCTTCGCGTGGTTGCCCTTGAACGACTCGGGGAAGTAGGTCTCGTCGAGCTCGCAGCCGCAGCCCCGCTCGACCCTGAACGAGGGGGAGTAGGCCGAGAGGCACTCGATCAGCCTGTGGCGCATGGTGTAAGCGGTCTTGAGGCAGACGCGACAGCGCCTCGCGCACTCGCGCAGGGGCAGCATGAGCACGAAGCACTCGGCGTAGGCCATCCAGGTCTCCTTCGGGAGCCTGCTCGTCCCCAGGATGCGCTCGCTGCCCATGCCGAAGGTCCTGCCGCAGCCCCGGCAGAGGTAGCGCTGCTCGCCGTTCTTCGATTTGCCCTTCTTTACGACCGCGACGGACCCGCAGCGCGGGCAGCGTCCGATTTCGTAGGCGGAGCCGGCCGCGTCGTCGAACGCCGCCGCGCGGATCACGTCCCTGACGGACTCGATAGCGCGGCGGCGCTCGGTCTTGCTGAGGTTCGCCATGTCCTTCTTGAAGTTGAGGACCAGGTCTTCGGCGTTCATGCTGCCCCCATCATCGCGGTCTACGGGGTCAACGATATGGCACCGTGGGGACACATGTATGTCAATCTTGGTCTAACAGAGCC
>NZ_QSKB01000006.1:89770-93153 GCF_003469085.1 Collinsella sp. AM29-10AC | reverse complement strand
GTCCCGCGGGCCGCGAGGTGCGGTTCCGGAAGAGCTCGGGCGATTAGTGCGGCTCGGCTGAGGCTGTCGCCAGCCTTGCACCTGCCGTCTATCGACCAGGTAGTCTACCTGGGCCCTTACCGGAAGGAGAACTAATCCCTGGAACGGCTTCCCGCTTAGATGCCTTCAGCGGTTATCCGCGCCGCACGCGGCTACCCGGCCGTGCCGTTGGTCGACAACCGGTTCACCGGAGGTGCGTCCACCCCGGTCCTCTCGTACTGGGGGCAGCCTCCATCGATTCTCCTGCGCCCACGGAGGATAGGGACCGAACTGTCTCACGACGTTCTGAACCCAGCTCGCGTACCGCTTTAAACGGCGAACAGCCGTACCCTTGGGACCTGCTCCAGCCCCAGGATGCGATGAGCCGACATCGAGGTGCCAAACCTTGCCGTCGATGTGGACTCTTGGGCAAGATCAGCCTGTTATCCCCGGAGTACCTTTTATCCGTTGAGCGACGGCCCACCCACTCGGGGCCGCCGGATCACTAGAGCCTGCTTTCGCACCTGCTCGGCTTGTGGGCCTCGCAGTCAAGCCCGCTTGTACTCTTGCATTCAAAAGGACGGTTGCCGACCGTCCCGAGCGGACCTTCGCGCGCCTCCGTTACCCTTTAGGAGGCGACCGCCCCAGTCAAACTGCCCGCCTGGCACGGTCCCCGAGCCGGTTGACGGCCTCGGGTTAGGACGCCGGTCGCGCGAGGGCAGTATTCCAAGGGCGGCTCCCCGGGGGCTGGCGCCTCCGGATCTGTGCCTCCTGCCTATCCTCTACACGCGGGACCAGCGGCCAATGCCAAGCTGCAGTGAAGGTTCACGGGGTCTCTCCGTCCTTCCGCGGGTAAGTCGCATCTTCACGACCAGTGCAATTTCACCGGGTCCATGGTCGAGACAGCGCCCAAGTCGTTGCGCCTTTCGTGCAGGTCGGAACTTACCCGACAAGGAATTTCGCTACCTTAGGACCGTTATAGTTACGGCCGCCGTTTACCGGGGCTTGGCTTCGGGGCTTCGCGCGATGCGCTAACTCCTCCGCGTGACCTTCCGGCACCGGGCAGGCGTCAGACCCTATACGTCGCCTTGCGGCTTCTGCAGAGTCCTGTGTTTTTGGTAAACAGTCGCTTGGGCCTCTCCACTGCGGCCCGCCTCCGCTCCCCGGGCAAGCCGGTTCACGTACGCGCGGGCACCCCTTCTCCCGAAGTTACGGGGCCATTGTGCCGAGTTCCTTGACCATGGTTGACCCGATCGCCTCGGTATGTTCTACCCACCCACCTGTGTCGGTTTGCGGTACGGGCGCGCACGCGCCTGCCTAGGGGTTTTTCTAGGGACCTCGGGCTCACTCGCTTCGCTTGATCGCTTCGTCCGGAGCCTCGCCCTCGTGCGGACCGGATTTCCCTGGTCCGCGGGCCGCGCTCCATCACGGGGACGTCCAGAACCCCGCCGAGCCACCCCCATCCGTCGCCCCGTCGGTCGTAGCGCCGCGTGCGCGGTGCAGGAATGTCTGCCTGCTGCGCGTCGGCTACGCCTCCCGGCCTCGCCTTAGCCCCCGACTGACCCTGGGAGGATTAGCCTTGCCCAGGAAACCTCGGGTTCACGGCGGACGAGTTACTCTCTCGTCTCTCGCTACTCATGCCAGCATTCTCACTCCCATGCGCTCCACCGCCGGTCGCCCGGCGGCTTCCCCGCCCATGGGAAGCTCCCCTACCGATTCTGAAAATCAAAATCCCGCCGCTTCGGTGTCCAGCTTAGCCCCGTGTATTGTCGGCGCATGTCCACTCGACCAGTGAGCTGTTACGCACTCTTTGAATGCATGGCTGCTTCTAAGCCAACATCCTGGTTGTCTGGGCGGACGCACATCCTTTGCCACTCGGCTGGAACTTGGGGACCTTAGCGGGCGGTCCGGGCTGTTTCCCTCTCGAGCACACAGCTTAGCCCACATGCTCTGACTGCCGCGCTCTGGGCCGCCGGCATTCGGAGTTCGGTTGGATTCGGTAGGCGGCGAAGCCCCCTCGTCCATCCGGTGCTCTACCTCCGGCGGTGAACGCGCGACGCTAGCCCTAAAGCTATTTCGGGGAGAACGAGATATCTCCGGGTTTGATTGGCCTTTCACCCCTATCCGCAGGTCATCGCCGCCGTTTTCAACCGACGTGCGTTCGGCCCTCCACGGGGTCTTACCCCCGCTTCAGCCTGCCCACGGATAGCTCACCCGGCTTCGCGTCCGCGGCGCGGGACTCAAGTCGCCCTGTTAAGGCTCGCTTTCGCTACGGCTCCCTTTCGGTTAACCTCGCCCCGCGCCAGCGACTCGCTGGCTCATTCTACAAAAGGCACGCCGTCACACCGTATAGGTGCTCCGACTGCTCGTGGGCGCACGGTTTCAGGTACTGTTTCACTCCCCTCCCGGGGTGCTTTTCACCTTTCCCTCACGGTACTGGTGCGCTATCGGTCACAGGGTAGTACTCAGGCTTGGATGGTGGTCCACCCAGGTTCGGACCGGGTTTCACGTGCCCGGCCCTACTCAGGGACCGCGTCGCGCCGTCCGGTCTGGGTTCGCGTACGGGGCTGTCACCCGCTGCGGCCGGCCCTCCCATGCCGTTCCGCTCCCCAGCCGGACCTGCGCCCGGGGGCGGCAGCCCCCGGATGCGCGGCCCTGCAACCCCGTCGGCGGAACCCCTGCCGGGTATGCCCGCTCGACGGTTTGGCCATCGGTCCCCTTTCGCTCGCCGCTACTCGGGGAGTCTCGAGATTGATTTCCTCTCCTCCGGGTACTTAGATGTTTCAGTTCCCCGGGTTGTCCTCCCCGCCCCTATGTGTTCGGGGTGGGGATATCCACACCTCTGTGGATGGGTTCGCCCATTCGGAGACCCCCGGGTCGAAGGATGTGTGCTCCTCGCCGGGGATTATCGCAGCTTGCCGCGTCCTTCATCGGCTCCCTGTGCCAAGGCATCCGCCGTGCGCCCGTGGTATCTTGCGGGACCGCTCTCGGGCCCGCGGGATATCCACGTGTCGCTAATTAGTCTAATTAATCGATATCATGAATAGCGCTCGTATGTCGCAATTCGGGTATCTCATACCGCGGCACAGTAGTTGACTGTGCTCGCGATCAGATGCTCCTCACTCATATATAAGTGAATTCTTCTTGTTTGGATCGGATGAATGATTGCTATCATTCTGTCTGATAAATCGCAGAAAAGAATCGAGTCTGGAAGAATGATCTTCCATCTCTCTCCTATCGCTATGCGGCTCTCAAGGTACGCGGGTGCGACCCCGGGGACCGGGTGCTGCGGGGACTTCCGGGCGACATCCACCGGACGGGCTCCTGCCCTCTATTCGAGTTAAAGTGTTTTCTCTCTAAGAATG